>JBFWJB010000051.1:0-12595 GCA_050253435.1 Rhodospirillaceae bacterium | reverse complement strand
CCAGCCGATGAAGAGCGAGTCGTTGATGCGCGGCATGTCGGGGGAGGCGACGCCCTTGCGGCGGTCGCGGATCAGCTCTTCGGAAAGCTCCAGCACCGCGGTGATGCCGAACAGCCCGACCAGCAGCGGCACGAAGGGCACCCCTTCATAAAGGTTGTCGATGCCGAAGGTATAGCGCGGATAGCCGGTCTGCAGGCTGAAGCCGATGGTGGCGACGAGCAGGCCGAGAACCGCCGAGAGCAACCCCTTGATGATGCTGCCGCCCAAGAGCCCGATGACGCTCGCCATGCCGAGGATGCCGAGCGCGAAGTTCTCCACATAGCCGAAGCGCAGGGCGAAGGCCGCCATCGGCGGCGCGAAGAACAGCAGGATCAGGGCGCTGGAAAAGCCGCCGAACACCGAGGAGGTGATGGCGATGCCGAGCGCCTTGCCCGCCGAGCCGTTGCGCGCCATGGCGTGGCCGTCGATGGCGGTGAGCACCGCCGATGCGGTGCCCGGCACCTTGACCATGATCGCGGGGATCGACCCGCCGACCGCCGCGGAGCAGTAGAGCCCGACCATCAGCGCGAAGGCGTAGTTCGGCGACAGCGAGAACGACAGGGGAATGAAGATGGCGAACGCGATGTTGTCGTTCAGCCCCGGAATCGCCCCGACGATCAGCCCGGCGACAATGCCGATGAGCAGAAAGCCGAGAACCGTGGGGTGCATCAGCGTCGCGAAACCAAGAGCTATTTCGGTCATGGGCGTGTCTTTCGAACCAACGGACGAACGGGGCCTGACTGCTTATTCCAGCATGTCGCGGATGAATTCGAGCTCGGGCAGCGGCACCTGGAAGATCAGGTAGAAGATGAAGAACACCCCGAGCGCCACCCCCGCCGCCTGCGCCACGTGCAGGCGGGTGCGGCGGCCGGCGCAATGCCGCACGATCAGGAAGAGGACGGCGAGAAACGCCGGGCCGATGTAGCCGAGCCCGGCCCACAGGGCGAGCGACCACAGGCACCACACGCCGATCTCGAGGCCCGGCCCCCACAGGATGATGCGGCTGCCCTCGGCATCCGCCGCCTTGGAGGAGGAGGGGCTGCGGGCCGCCTTGACCATCAGCGCGAGGCCGAGGCCCATCAGCGCGGCGGCAAGCGCCGCCGGATAGGTCGAGGAGTCGGAGTCGAAGCCGAACGCCATCACGCAGGCGGCGGCGCCGAGAGCGGCGAAGACCAGCCCGCTCCAGAAATCGATGATTCTCAGCACGTGCATTCCGTCATCCTCGCGCAAGCCGTGTCACGGGCGGCGGCGTGCGCCGCCGCCCGCCGGAAAGGTTACTTCTTGTTCTTGAGGTCGTGCTTCTTGATCACCTTGTCGGTGATCTCGGCATAGTCGTTCACCACCTCGGTGAAGCCCTTGGCGTCCTCGTAGGCGATGGGGAAGCCGTAGTCGGTCATCTGCTTCACGTAGCCCTCATCGGCGCTGATCTTGCCCAGGAGGTCGGAGAGGAACTTCACCGCCGCATCGGGGGTGCCCTTCGGCACGGCCCAGCCGCGGAAGGTGGTCCAGCGCTTGACGTTGAGGCCCGCGTCCTGCCAGGTCGGCACGCCGGGGAGAATCTTCATCGGCTTGTCGGCGGCCACCGCGAGGATGCGCACCGTGCCCGCGTCGGCGTGCTTCTTGATTTCGCCGAGGGGGAACAGGCCCATCTCCACGTGTCCGCCCATCACCGCCTGCAGCTGCGCGCCGAAACCCTTGGTCGGCACGTAGGTGAACTTCAGGCCCGCGGAGTCCTCGAGCGCCAAGCCCGCCATGTGGTGCGAGGTGGCGATGCCGGCCACGGTCACGGTGAGCGGACGCGTCTTCGCCGCCTTCACCAGATCGGCGATGGCGGTGAACGGCGAGGACGCGCCGACGACGATCACTTCCGGGTCCATGTTGTAAAGGGCGACCGGGCGGAAATCGGAGACCTTGTATTCGGTTTCCTTCAGCACCGGGTTGGTCACCACCGAGCTCGTCATCGCCAGCACGGTGTAGCCGTCGGCCTTGGCCTTGGCCGCGAAGGTCTGGCCGACGATGCCGCCGCCGCCGGCGCGGTTTTCCACCACCAGCTTGCCCTTCTTGCCCATGTGCTTGTTGCCGTATTCGGCCAGGATGCGCGAGGTGGTATCCACGCCGCCGCCCGGCTTGAACGGCACGATGATGCGCACGTCCTTGGACGGATAGTCCGCCGCCCAAACCGGCGAAGCGCCGAGAACGGCGCTCAGCACCGCCACGGCCAGTCCCTTACCCAACAGAGTCTTACCCATCGTGACCTCCTTGGTTTGCAGTCTTTTCTGGCGGACGGTCCGGGTCAGGCCCGGCCCCCCGAAAGCAGCCGTCCGCCACCCAGGGCGACCAGCCCGTCGATCAACGCGGCGGACATCGGAATCCCCGAGGCCAGCCGATCGGCGCGTTTCTTCGCGCTGCGTTCGCCGGGATAGGCGACGGCATCGAAGCCCGCCGCCGCCGGCAGCGCCCGCAGGCGCGCGATCTCTTCCTCCATGCGGCGCGCGAACGCCGCCTCCTCAATGAACGCATCGGCCTTGAACGCCAGCATGAAGTGGCCGTTGCCGGATTCGCGTTCCTGGTTGGTCATCACGCTCAGCACCCGGCCGCCGAACTCCGCGCCGGTCATCACCCCGGCGAGAACGTCCACCAGCAGGCACAGGGCCGAGCCCTTGGCTCCGCCGAAGGGCAGCATCACCCCCTTCAGGGCCGCCGCCGGGTCGGTGGTCGGCTCGCCGTCGGGGCCGAGCGCCCAGCCTGCGGGAATGGAGCGGCCCTCGTCCAGCGCCTTGCGCACCTTCTTCCGCGAGCCCTCGCTGGTCGCCATGTCGATGACCAGCGGCGGCTCGCTGCCCGCCGGAACCGCCACCGCCAGAGGATTGGTGCCGAGAAGCGGCGCCTGCGCGCCGTGGGGGGCGGCCACCGCCGAGGCGTTGGCCGCGACGATGCCGACGCAGCCCTTCTCCGCCGCCATCGCGGCGTAGACCCCGGCCGCGCCGAAGTGGTTGCTGCGAATCACCGCCGCCGCCCCGATGCCGAAATTTTCCGCCGCTTCGACGGCAAGGCGCATCCCCTCGGAGGCGGCAAGCGGCCCGAGGCCGTTGTCCGCATCCACCGTCGCCGCCCAGGGGAAGCGCCGCGTCACCTTGATCTGCGGTTGCGCCTTGATCCGCCCCTCGTCGAGCGCCTTCACGTAGTCCTTGAGGCAGGCCAGCCCGTGGGTGTCGATGCCGCGCAGGTCGGCCGCGATCAACGCTGCGGCGACCTGCGCGGCCTGCGCTGCGGGGACGCCGTGGGCGGCGAGGATATCGACCGCGGCATCGCGCGCAACGTCGGCGGGAATGCGGATGGGCTCGGGCATGGGGCGTCTCCTCCTATTTCAGCTTCGCGCAGGCGGCGGCAATGCGGCGGCAGGCTTCCTCCAGGGTCTTGGTGTCGGTGGCGAAGGAAACCCGGAAGAACGGCGACAGGCCGAACGCCTCGCCCGGCACCATCGCCACGCCTTCATAAAGAAGATAGGTCGCCACTTCGGGATCGGTGGAGAGAACCGTGCCGTCCGGGGTTTTCTTGCCGATCAGGCCGGCGCACGAGACGTAGACGTAGAACGCGCCCTCCGGCGTGTCCGCCTTCAGCCCCGGAACCTGGCCGATCAGCTTCATCACCAGGTCGCGCCGCTCCTGGAAGATCGCGCGCTGGCGCACCGCGAAGCCCATGTCTCCGTCGAGCGCGGCGACGCCCGCCCACTGCGCCACCTGGTTGGCGCCGCTGGTCGCCTGCGACTGGTACTTCGTCATGTTCTTGATCAGAAGTTGCGGACCGGCGCCGTAGCCGAGGCGCCAGCCGGTCATGCAGAAGGTCTTGGAGAAGCCGTTGACCACCAGGGTGCGGTCCTTGAGATCCGGCGCGGCTTCGAGAATCGAGTGGAAGACCTTGCCGTCGAAGATCAGGTGCTCGTAGATGTCGTCGGAGAGAACCCACACTTGCGGGTGGCGGCGCAGCACCTCGGCGATGGCCGCGAGATGGTCGAGCCCGAGCACCGCGCCCGAGGGGTTGTTCGGGTTGTTGAGGATCAGCCACTTGGTGCGCGGCGTGATCGCCGCCTCCAGGCGCTCCGGATTGAGGCGGAAGCCCTCTTCCTGCGTGGTTTCCACCACCACCGGCACGCCCTTGCAGAGCGCGGTTTCCTCCACATAGCAGCCGAAATAGGGCGCGGGCACGATCACCTCGTCGCCGGGATTCAGCGTCACCGCCAGCGCGTTGAAGATCACCTGCTTCGCGCCGGCGCTCGCGATCACCTGGTCGGGGGTGTAGTCCAGGTTGTTCTCGCGTTTCAGCTTGCGGCACACCGCCTCGCGCAGAGGCAGGATGCCGGGGATCGGCGGATACTTGGTCTTGCCCTCGACGATCGCCCGAATCCCCGCCAGCTGCACATGCTGTGGGGTGGGGAAATCGGGCTCGCCCGCGGACAGGCTGATCACGTCCTTGCCCTGCTGCTTCAGTTCCGTCGCCCGCGCCGACACCACCGAGGATGCCGACTGTTTGATGCAACTCATGTGTTCCGCGATCATCGTGCCGCTCCGTTCCCGTTCCGCCGCGCTAGCGCTTTTTGCTCATATTTTGTGCGCGCCTGATTCGACGCTTAAAAAACAGTACGGCACGGATAGAATTCACGATAACGAATTTATTTAATAGCTAGCAGAAGTATCGCTTATAATCCTCGCGGGAGGGCCGCGCATGGACCTGAGAAAACTCACAACTTTCGTCGCCACCGCGGAATACGGCTCGTTCTCCCGCGCCGCGCAGGCGGTCAATCTCACCCAGTCCGCGGTCAGCCAGCAGATGCACGAGCTGGAGCAGCAACTCCGCATCGCCCTGTTCGACCGCTCCGTCCGTCCGCCGCGGCTCACCAAGGTGGGGCGCATGTACCTGGAAACCGCGCGCGCCATCCTCGACACCCACATGCGCTTCATGGAGCGCCACAGCCGCATCGACATCACCGGCAACCTCGCCATCGGCGCGGTGCGGAGCGCGCTGTCCGCCGGCCTGCCCGAGGCGCTGCACGCCCTCAAGCAGAACTACCCCGGACTCTCCCTGCGACTCGTCGGCAGCGGCAGGCTCACCACCGAACTCACCGAGGAGGTGCGCGCCGGGCGACTCGACGCCGCCCTCGTCGTCGGCCCGCCGCGCGAGGAAAGCCGCGACATCCTGTGGAAATCCTACGCCAGCGAACGCTTCTATGTCATCGCGCCGCGCGGCACGCCGGGCCTCACCGACGACGAGGTGCTGATGTCCGCGCCCTACCTGCGCTTCGTGCCGATCCTCCTCGGCGAACGGGAGATCGACGCCATCCTCGCCCGCAAGGGACTCGACCTCGTCGCGGAAATGGAGCTCGACTCCTTCGAGGCCATCGTCCTCATGGTCTCAGCCGGACTCGGCGCAGGCATCGTTCCCGGCCTCTACGTGCCGCGCGCCCGCGAACACCACCTGCGCGTCATCCCCTTCGGCGACCATACGCTCACCCGCGAACTCGGCATCATCGCGCGCCGCCAGCATAAGAAAATGGCGCTCATCGACCTCCTCCACGCCACCCTCTCCCGCCTCCGCCGCGACCAGGCGGAGGGGTGAGGCGGGAAAACGGATCGAGACGCCGGCCCGCCGCCGACGGCAGGCCTTCCGTCGGCGGGCCCGGGCGGATCATCCTAGTCGTACAAGGAAAGCCGCACGATAAACGTGCTGCCTTTCCCCGGCTCCGACTCCACCAACAATTCGCCGCCATGCGTTTCCGCAATGATGCTATAGGCGATGGTCAATCCCTGCCCCGAACCTCTCCCAACCTTTTTCGTCGTAAAAAACGGTTCGAAAATCTTTTTCTGCACGGATGGCTCGATGCCGCACCCCGTATCCTCGACAAGAATCTCTCCCATGCCGTCCTTGCGCCGCGTGATGATCCGGATGTGGCCCCGTTCGCCTTCCCGCCGGGGCTTGTCCGCGATGGCATCCACGGCGTTGGAAATCAGATTGAGCAGCACTTGCCCGAGTTCGCTCCACTGCCCCATGACCACCAGCGGGGGGTCGACAAGATCCAGGTCGACATCGGCAATATTTTTCCAAGCATTGCGGGTAATCTCGACGGCGGATTTGATAAGATCGTCCAGTTCCACGGCGCCCAAGGGGCTATCCTCGGAACGGGCGAAGTTCTTCATCGCCATGACGATCTTTGCAACCCGCCGAACGCCATCCGCGGCTTCATCCAGGGCCAGAGGCGCCTCGGTTTTCAGATAATCAAAATCGCATTCTTGAAACAACGACATGAATTGGCACTTGATATTTAACAACTCTACAGAATCCACCTCATTCGAGGCCAATTTATCCTGCAAATCTCTCATGATCGAGAGCAGTTCCTCAAGGGTTCTGCGGACGAAAGCGATGTTGTCCCCTACATATTGAATCGGTGTATTCATTTCATGGGCAATCCCTGCCGCCAATTGCCCGATGGAAGCCATTTTCTCCTGCTGAAGCAAGCGTGTATGAGTCATCTGCAACTCATGGTATGCCCGCAGCAATTCTTCGGCCTTTTCCTCCAGTTCATTTTGTTTCCGGACCAGCCGGTCGTTCAGGATACCGAGTTCCACGCTCCTTTCCCTGACCTCTTCCGCCAGCATGGCCCGATCCGTCACGTCTCGGCAGACTTCAACCCCGGCAATGATGTTGTTTGCCTCATCGAACAAGGGAAAACATGCATTCTCCCAATGGGCTTTCCCGCCATTCTCAAGAACGGCCGTCCGATGCACCATATTGGGCTTTCCCGTTTGAAAGGCTTTATCCACCCCGCAGGCTTCACAAATTTTTTCTCTTTTCTCATAGGAGGCGTAACACTTTGCCCCAACCTTATTCCCGAAGGCCTGAATCATGGCAGCGTTCTGATATATAATATTAAAATCTTTGTCCTGTATGGTAATTCCATCCGGAAGATTTTCTAAAACTTGTTGGTACAGAGAGAAATTCGCCATTTATGCCGCACCCCAATTCCGTTGAGAGGAGGACAAGCTCTCTCAGAGACTGAGTGCGCGGATTTCAATTTTCAAGAGCGTCGGCAATCCGCCTCCGGGCGGGACCTCGCTTCCGGCCCGGAACCGGGAAGACGCGCTCTTCCCCAAAAGAAAGCCGCCCCGGAGAGGCTCCGGGGCGGCGGGTTTTTGCGGTCCGGTCCGGGTTGGATCAGACGATACGCTCCATCATCAGCACCTTGAGGTCGGCGATCGCCTTGGCCGGGTTGAGCCCCTTCGGGCACGCCTTGGTGCAGTTGAGGATGGTATGGCAGCGGTAGAGCTTGAACGGATCTTCCAACTCGTCGAGGCGGCTGCCCTGTTCTTCGTCGCGGCTGTCCAGCACCCAGCGCGCCGCCTGCAGCAGGATGGCCGGCCCAAGGTAGCGGTGGGCGTTCCACCAGTAGCTGGGGCACGAGGTGGCGCAGCAGAAGCAGAGGATGCATTCCCACAGGCCGTCGAGCTTGTCGCGCTCTTCCGGCGATTGCAGGCGCTCCTTCTTCGGCATCGGGGTAGTGGTCTTCATCCACGGCTCGATGCTGGCGTACTGCGCATAGAGGTGGTCCACATCCGGCACCAGGTCCTTGATGACCTCGAGGTGCGGCAGCGGATAGATCTTCACCGGCCCTTTGACGTCGGCGATCGGCTTCAGGCACGCCAGCGTGTTGATGCCGTCGATGCACATCGCGCAGGAACCGCAGATGCCTTCACGGCAGGAGCGGCGGAAGGTGAGGGTCGGGTCGATGTCGTCCTTGATCTTGATCAGGGCATCGAGAACCATCGGCCCGATTTCGTCGAGGTCGACCTCGAAGATATCGAGGGTCGGATTCCCCTTCTTGTCCGGGTCGTAACGGTAGACGTGGAACTCCTTGACGTTCTTGGCCCCGGCCGGAGCCTTGTGGGACTTGCCGGGCTTGACGCGGGAGTTACGCGGCAAAAGGAACTGAACCATGGTTTCTCCTCGGCGTCCGAAAGGACACCCCTTGCAGTCCTAAATCAATACACGCGGGCTTTCGGCTCGATGTAGGCGACGTCCTTGGTCAGCGTGTAGGTGTGAACCGGGCGGTAATCCAGCTTGACGGCATACTTGTCGTCGCACCACGCCAGGGTGTGTTTCATCCATTCGGCGTCGTCGCGGTTGGGGAAGTCCTCGCGGGCGTGCGCGCCGCGGCTTTCGTGGCGGGCTTCCGCGCCGACGATGGTGGTCTGCGCGCAGATCATCAGGTTCTCCAGCTCCATCGCCTCGGCGAGGTCGGAGTTCCAGATCATCGAGCGGTCGGCCAGCTTGACGTCGGGGAGAGTGGCCGCGATCTCGGCCACCGCCTTGCAGCCTTCCTGCAGGGATTCGGCGGTGCGGAACACCGCGGCGTCCTTCTGCATGGCCATCTGCATGTTGAGGCGGATTTCGGAGACGCGCAGGCCGCCGTCGGCGTTGCGCAGCCGGTCGAAGCGCGACAGCGAAAGCTCCGCGTCGTTCTTCAAGGGCTTATGCGGCGCGCCGGGCTTCACCAGCTCGGCGGTGCGGATCGCCGCGGCGCGGCCGAACACCACGATGTCGAGGAGCGAGTTGCAGCCCAGGCGGTTGGCGCCGTGGACGGAGACGCACGCCGCCTCGCCGATCGCCATCAGGCCGGGGGCCACCGCGTCGGGGTTCTTGGCGGTGGGGTTGAGCACTTCGCCCATGTAGTTGGTGGGGATGCCGCCCATGTTGTAGTGCACGGTCGGCAGCACCGGGATCGGCTCCTTCACCGCATCGACGCCGGAGAAGATCTTCGCCGTCTCGGTGATGCCCGGCAGCATCTTGTGCAGCACGTCGCCGCCCAGATGCTCGAGGTGGAGGTCGATGTGATCCTTCTTCGGACCGCAGCCGCGGCCCTCGCGGATTTCGATGGTCATCGCGCGGGAGACCACGTCGCGGGAGGCGAGGTCCTTCGCCGTCGGCGCGTAACGCTCCATGAAGCGCTCGCCCTCGGAGTTGGTGAGGTAGCCGCCCTCGCCGCGCGCGCCCTCGGTGATCAGGCAGCCCGCGGTGTAGATGCCGGTCGGGTGGAACTGCACGAACTCCATATCCTGCAGCGGCAGGCCCGCGCGGGCGATCATGCCGTTGCCGTCGCCGGTGCAGGTGTGCGCCGAGGTGCACGAGAAGTACGACCGTCCGTAGCCGCCGGTGGCGAGAACCACCATGTGGGCGCGGAAGCGGTGCAGCGTGCCGTCCGCCAGGTTCCAGGCGACGACGCCGCGGCAGGTGCCCTTGTCCATGATCAGGTCGATGGCGAAGTACTCGATGAAGAACTCCGCATCGTGCTTCAGGCTCTGCTGATAGAGCGCGTGCAGGATGGCGTGGCCGGTGCGGTCCGCCGCGGCGCAGGCGCGCGGCACCGGAGCGGCGCCGAAATCGCGCATGTGGCCGCCGAACGGCCGCTGGTAGATCTTGCCTTCCTTGGTGCGCGAGAACGGCACGCCGAAGTGCTCAAGCTCGTACACCGCGGGCACCGCCTCGCGGCACATGTATTCGATCGAGTCCTGATCGCCCAGCCAGTCGGCGCCCTTGACGGTGTCGTACATGTGCCACTGCCAGCTGTCCTCGCCCATGTTGGCGAGGGACGCGGCAACGCCGCCCTGCGCCGCCACGGTGTGGCTGCGCGTCGGGAAGATTTTGGTGACGCACGCGGTTTTCAGCCCCGCCTGGACCATGCCCAGGGTGGCACGCAAGCCCGCGCCGCCGGCGCCGACGACCACGACGTCGTATTCATGATCGATAAGTTCATAGGCAGACATCGTGCGTTACCCCCCCAAGGCGACAATCAAAACGGAAACGATGGAGAAAATGCCGAGCGCGAAGGCCATCAGATTCAGGAAAATCTTCACCGCCAGCTGCACGCAGCGGGGCTCGACATAGTCCTCGACGATCACTTCCATGCCCATCTTGCCGTGCAGGAAGGCGGCGCTGATGAAGCAGATCATCAGACCGGCGTTCCACGGCTTGCCGAGCCAGGCGGCGAAGGCCGCGTAGTCGGCGCCGGCGACGCTGATCACGCCGGTGGCGAACCACAGGGTGAGCGGCACCAGGGCGATCGCGGTCAGACGCTCGATCCACCAGTGGTGGAAGCCGTCCTTGGCGGAGCCGAGGCCGCGCGCGCGGCCCAGAGCGGAGCGCATTATAGCCATTTTATCCTCCCTCCCCTCAGACGCTCAAACCGATGACCCAGGCCACCACGGTCAGCCCGAACGCACAGGCGACCATGACGTAGCCGGACTTGTAGATCGCCGGCAGGGAGATCATCCGCCCGGTATCCCAGATCATGTGACGGACGCCGTTGCACATGTGATAGAACAGCGCAAACGACCAGCCGAAGATCAGCAGATAGCCGAACCACGAGCCGAGGAAACCCATAGCGGTTTCGTAGGCTTTCGGCCCCGCGGCGGCGGAACCGATCCAGTAGACGAACAACCGCGTGCCGACGAACAGCGCCGCGCCGAAAACCCGGTGGATGATCGACAGGAACGACGTCAACGCAAACATATTGTAAACTTGCAGATGCGGGGAAACTGGGCCTCCCCGATTGATTCTTTCTTCCAGCAACGTCATGACGGAGCGCCCCTCGTTAGGAAGTGGAGGCGGGAAAGAGATATCGGACCTTGGAAGTCCTCTTTCCCATCCGGATTCATGCAGCAGATCAATTCGATATCGACACACTACCCACATTGGCAGGTTGAAGTCAACGACCGTACCGTGACCGGTTTCTAAGTCGTTAGTTATACCCAGTCAAGCATAGAATATGCATTCAGTCTAGCTTTGGGGCTACGGCCTCGATCTCCGCGATCGCCTCCGCCAACGCCACCAAACGCCGCGCGTTATCAACGTGCAGTTGCTCGATCAGCTTGCCGTCGAGAACCACCACGCCCTGCCCCCGGGCCACGGCCTCGGCATAGGTGGAGATCAACTCGCGGGCCTTCAAGACATCCTCCGCCGCCGGGGCGAAGGCGGCGTTGGCCGCCGCGATGGTCTTGGGGTGGATCAGGGTCTTGCCGTCGAAGCCGAGGCGTCGGCCCTGCGCGCAGGACTCCGCGAAGCCCGCATCGTCCGCCAGGTCGAGATGCACCCCGTCGAGCGCCGCAACGCCGCAGGCTCGCGCCGCCAGAACGATCAGCCCGAAGCTGGTGAGGAACGGCTCGCGGTCGAAGGTGTGCTCGCAATGCAGGTCCTTGGCGAGGTCGGAGGTGCCCATCACCAGGGCGGCGACGAAGGGCGAGGCGGAAGCGACCTCCAGGGCGCGCAGAATGCCCATCGGGGTCTCCATCATGCACCAGATCGGCATCTCCTCCGGCCCGCCGGCGGCACGCACCGCCGCCTGCACCTGACGCACGGCATCCGCGCTTTCCACCTTGGGAATCGCAATGCCGTCCGCGCCCGAAGCCGCCAGCGCGGCGATGTCGTCCATCCCCCACGGCGTGTTCAGCCCGTTGATCCGCACGATCACCTCGCGCTTGCCGTAGGGTTTGCCTTCGGCCAGAACCTCCGCCACGTTCTTGCGCGCCTCCGGCTTCGCATCCGGAGAAACCGCATCCTCAAGGTCGAGGATCAGCCCGTCGGCGGGCAGCGACTTCGCCTTCTCCAGGGCGCGGCGGTTGGAACCGGGCATGTAGAGCACGCTGCGGCGCGGGCGAACGGTGACGGCCATGAAAATCCCTCCGAACCTTACGGGTAAACACCAAGGAAGATATGAAGCCCTCGCACTTTAATCCAGACGCCGATGGTGGCAAGATGCGCGCTTTCACGAAACCGACCCCTTCGCGTAAACGGACGTCCCGATGAGCATTCTTTCCATTCAGTCCCACGTCGCCTACGGCCACGTCGGCAACGACGCCGCGGTGTTCCCCCTGCAGCTGATGGCCCACGAGGTGTGGCCGATCCACACCGTGCAGTTCTCCAACCATACCGGCTACGGCGCATGGACCGGCCAGGTGTTCGACGCCGCCATCGTCGGCGAGTTGATGAAGGGTATCGCCGCGCGCGGCGTGCTGCCCTCCTGCCGCGCCGTGCTCTCGGGCTACATGGGCTCCGCCGCCATCGTCCGCGAGGTCGCCGCCGCGCTCAAAGCGGTGCGCGAGGCCAACCCCAAGGCGCTCTACTGCTGCGACCCGGTGATGGGCGACGTCGGGCGCGGCGTCTTCGTCGCCCCCGATATCCCCGAGATGATGATCGGCACCGCCATCCCGCTCGCCGATATCGTCACCCCCAACCAGTTCGAACTGGAACTCATCACCAAACGCTCCATCGCCACCGCCGCCGACGCCGTGGCCGCGGCGCGCGAGGTCCTCGCCCTCGGCCCCAAGACGGTGATCGTCACCAGCCTGGTCACCGCCGATGCCCCCGCCGGAGAGATCAGCGTGCTCGCCGTCACCGCCGACGGCGCCTGGACCGTCACCACGCCGCTGCTCGGCTTCCCCATCCCGCTCAACGGCGCGGGCGTCGCGCTCGCCGCCCTCTTCCTCGGCCATACCCTCAACGGCCTTTCGGT
>JBFWJB010000050.1:0-12965 GCA_050253435.1 Rhodospirillaceae bacterium | reverse complement strand
TATACCGTCATCTACGACAAGACCCACGGCAAGGCGGTGTCCGCCGGGGACCTGGCCAAGGCCCCGGTCAAGGATGCGGCGCTGCTGATCAAGGATTATTCCAAGCTTCAGGCATGGCTGCTCGGCGGCAAGAACATCTATTTGTCCTTCGCCACCCCGGGCGCGTCCGACGCCAATCTCGGCATTCCCGACGGCATCCGCTTCAGCGGCCAGGTGGAGCTGTTCGGCGGGGCGATCAAGACGCCGTCCCTGCAGCCCAACATCGGCTGGATCTATCGCATCGCGCAAAGCCTCGATGCCGCCGGGGGCAAGGCCAAGCACGCGGCCTCCGGCGCGGGCCATGCGGCCGAGACCTTCACCGCCGACGAATTCCGCGACTTCAAGAAGAAGATGAACCTCCTGCGCGACATCATCGCCAAGGAGGCGGGGCTGACCAAAAAGGAGATTTCCGCCGCCTATCCCAAGCCCTCGAAGCAGGAGATCGCGGACTTTCTGGCCGGCCTGAAATTCACCCAGAAGCAGCCTTTCCGCCTGGGCGGACTGGAATTCACCGACAGCCGCATCTCGCTGGTGCCGTTCCGCGTCAACGCCACGACGAAGCTGTTCGGCGCGCAGGAGGCGGTGGAACTGTCGCTCCAGGGCGGCAAGCTGGTGCTCGCCGCCAACACCTCTCTCGGCATCCTGGGCAAGACCGACGTGGTGATGGAGTTCGACCCGGAGGCGGAGGATTTCATCCTGGTCGGACGCTATGAGAACAATCCCAAGCTGCAATCCTGGATGACGGACGAAATCCGCAACGGCATCCGGCAGATCGGCAGCACCGCCTCGGGCAAGCTGGAGGCCCTCGACAAGGATCTCGCCGCCGCGCAGAAGGCGCGCGATACGGCGGAGCACGGCCTGACCGCGGCGCAGAACGCGGTGTCGCGGGTCAGTCAGGGCGCGGTCGACCGGCTGCGGGAGACCACGTCCGGCTACGAACGGTCCTACGATTCGGCGAACCGCAACTACAATTCCTGCCACGGCTGGAAGAAGGCCTATTGCGAGGCGAAGTGGTGGCCGCGCAAGCAGTTGGCGTGGGAAACCTGGCAGGCGAGCAAGCAGCTTCTCTCCGATGCGGAGACCGCGCTGAGCCAGGCGAAAAGCCTGGCGGTGGAGGTCCACAAGGCGGAAATCAAGCTGACCGACGCGGCGACGAGCCTTGCCCTGGTGGCCAAGGACGTGGCCGCCGCGACGGACATCCGCAACATCGTCGCCGACGGGCTGAAGTCGTTCGCCGACAGCGGGCCGAAGATGAGCCAGCTCTTCCACCTGGACGAGGCTCTGGTCGCCGGCAGCGCCAAGGACGTAGCCCAGGGCAAGCCTCTGGTGATGGAACTGCGCTTCACCCTCAACGGCAAGAAATACCGGGAGTTCTTTGCGCTGAGTCCGGCGGACGCGGCCTTCAACGCGTTGTCCTTCGGTCTTCTGCCGGTGATCGCCGCCGAGCACGTGGTGGCGGACATGGAGACCAGGCTGGAGCGCAAGCTGGGGGGCGCAGGCAATCTGGCGGGCAAGCTCACCACCTGGATCAACGCCCACATCTACGAACTGGTGGGCGGCCTGCACGACAACCTGGAGAAAAAACTCGGCGCCATCTCCCTCGAACTGTCGGAGGAGGAGAGCCGCTACAAGAAGGTCTTGGACTCGGTGGATGCGCACGCTGCGGCGTTCCAGGGGGGCTATGCCGACCTGACGGACCAGAGCAACCGCATCCTCTCCACCTACAAAATGACCGACTTCATGGCCGCCAGCGGCGTCTTCGCCAACCGCTATCTGGCGGTGGGACACAGCCTGCTCTGCCTCGGCGTGGCCGACAACGGCATCGACGTCTACCAGCAGAATTGCAAGGACATCGACGCCGAACGCTGGACGGCGGCGCCGCTTGCCGCGCAGCAGACCGGATATGTGCAGCTGAAAAGCAAAGGCCTGTGCCTGAAGGCGCGCGATACCGGCGGCAAAAGCGGCCAGCCCCTGATCCTTGCGCAGTGCACGGGCGCGGACGACGGAGAGAAGTGGAAGTTCCTTTCCCAGGACGGCATCTACAGCAAGTTCGTCAACCGCGCGTCGCAGAAGTGCCTGCACTTCGACACGGAAAACGCCAACGCCAAGGCGGGCTACGCGGTGTGGACCTCGTGCTTCGGTGCGGACAGCGAAACCTTCCGGGTGCTCACCGATGCGGAAAAGCCGGTCTTCCACCCCGTCGGCAAGGAAATCCGCGCGCACAACGGCGCGTGCCTCGCCATCGATCCGGATTTCCCGCGCTACTTCAGCGCCACCGCGCGGGGGAAGGCCACCGCCACTCACGGGCAGTTCCTCAACATGCAGCGCGTGCGCGACAACGCGCTCTACGCGGGGGCGTGCGCCGGGGTTTCGGCGTTCAACTACGTGGAGACGCCGGACGGCA
This sequence comes from Rhodospirillaceae bacterium, assembly GCA_050253435.1. Lineage (GTDB taxonomy): Bacteria > Pseudomonadota > Alphaproteobacteria > Rhodospirillales > Rhodospirillaceae > Oleispirillum. The sequence continues at coordinate 10,522 of JBFWJB010000050.1, read as the reverse complement.
GGATGAAGCTGGTGCATGCCGATTCCGGCTGGTGCGCGGTGCCGGGGCCGCGCGGCGGCCCGGCGGTGTTGCTGCTGCCGTGCGACAACGAGCCGGATATGTTCTGGAAGGTGCACGAGAACGCGGAAAACGCTTTCGTACTGCAAAACGCCGGCAGCAACGGCTGCCTGGATCTCGGAACCTTCCGGGGAAGGGCCGCCAAGCCAGCGTTCGCGGCGATGGCGTCCTGCCGGTCGCAGCCCAGCCAGCAACTGGAATTCGTCAAGAACTGATTGGACCCCATGACATCATGCGCATGACGACGACACACTTGGAACGGCGGCTGTGGGGCCTGATCGCCTCCGCATTGTTTGCCGCCGTTCTCGGCGGGTGCGGCGAGATTCCGCATAGCGGAGCATCCCCTCTCGCCGCCCCGCCGCCCGGCGCGGTGCGGCTGGAAACCATGTTGGCCGAGATGAAGCCGCGCAACGCCTTGCAGCAGACGGTGAAAACCGGGCTGACGGATATCCGCGCGGGCCGTTACGCCGAGGCGGGGGCTGCCTTCCAAAAAGGGCTGCGGCTCGACCCCGGCAATGGCGATCTGCACTTCCTCAACGCGCTGAGTTACCACCTGCGGGGCCGTTCCGGCGACGCCAAGATGCTGGAGATGGCCCGCACCGGCTATCTCACCGCCCTGAAGTTCGAGGAATCGCACTACATGTCGGCGTACTTCCTCGGCTTGATCTACTTCCGTGAAAAGGATTTCGCGCAGGCCCAGAACTATTTCTCCTACGCGCTGCTCTATGCCCCGGGCGAACCGGCGCTGCTGCAGGCGCTGGCCGCCGCGTCCTATTACAGTCACGACACGCAAACCGCGCTGTGGGCCTCGCGCCGGGCCTATGCCCTGGCGCCGGACGACGCGCGGAGCATCCGCAGCCTGATGTTCTCCGAGGCGGCGAGCGGAAGCTTCGCCGAGATGCCGCGGCTGATGCACAGCTATCAGGCGGTGGCGCGCGCGGGGACGGCGGGCGGCGACATCTGGCTGGACAGCCGGTTGTCGCGCGCCGATGCCCGCATCGGGGACTGGAAGCGCTATTACGTCGCCGCGGCGGCGGACGGCACGGTGTTCGGCACGCCGCCGTCGGATATCGTCACCTATGGCGGCGACAGCGGAGACGACGCGGAGCAGCCGGAGCTGGAGCCGCCGCCGCCCATCGCCGCGCCGTCGATGCCGGTTGCCGCCGCGCCCGCGGCGGCGCCGGCGCGGGCGGAAGCGCCGCGGCCGAAGATGGCGTTGATCGACGTGGTGATCATCCGCACCGAGGAAGCGCGCTCGCAGTCGCGTGGGGTCAATCTTCTCGATGGATTGAAGACCACCCTGAGCGGCACGTTGTTCGGATACAGCTACAGCAAATCCGGCGGCACCAGCGGGCGGACCCAGACCATCACCCGCTCGTTCGCCCCGACCTTTTCCCTCGGCAGCATCGAATACAACCTCAACATCTTCAACGACGAGACAGGGCGTGCGGAAATTCTCGCACGGCCATCCCTGCTCGCCACCGAGGATGCGACCTCGCAGTTCTTCTCCGGCGGAGTGCTGCACGTGCAGCTTTCCAGCAACAACTACGACGGCGGTCTGGAAGACGTGAACATCGGCATCACCCTCAACGTCACGCCGAAGTTCCTCGACGACGACACCCTGCGTGTGCAGGTGCAAGCGGATCACGAGTTCCTGGAAACTCAGTCCGAGGGCGTCGGCTTTTCCGCCTTCGCCCAGACCACCAAGACGGCGGTGCAGGCGACGGCGGTCCTGAAGTTCGGCGAGACCCTGATCCTCAGCGGCCTGAGCGAACGCGGGCGGGACAGCGGCCGCAGCGGCGTGCCGGTCCTTCAGGACATTCCCGGCGTGCAGTACCTGTTTTCGCAAAAGGCGGAATCGGAAACCAAGAAGTCCATCCTCGTCCTGCTCACGCCGCGGAAGCCGCAACACGCGGAGGACGGCCTGACCCAGTCCGACATCGACCGCCACCTCGATCTGGAGCGGGTCTACACCGATCGCCTGAAGACGGTGGAAAAGATCCGCAACACCAACCTCAACGCGGTGCTGGCGGGCTTGGGCAATGATTCGCAGTACTACCGGCAATTCCGCACCGGGGATATCGAGCTGCGGTTCTTCGAGGACGAGGACTCCCTGTATTCGGCGCTGATGCGCTCTCTGAGCATTCTCTACTACTGAACGAACGCATCGGGGCGGCCCCGCGAAGGACCGCCCCGGACATGGAACAGACGGATGCGGAAGGGGCTTAGTGCTCCTCCGGCGCTTCGCCCTTCTTGCGCTTGCAGTTCTCCTTGTCGCCGCCGCAGAAGGGGCAGGACTCCTTGTCGAGGCCGAGAATGGCGATGCCGCCGCAGGACCCCGCGATGGGCTTGCGGCCGGCCATCACGCCGACGGCCATGGCGGCCACCACCACCAGCATGACGATGAATGCGATCAACCAGATCATGAGCTTCCTTTCAGCGACGGAAAGCGCTTTTCAAATTCCGGGGTGGTGCGGGCGGAGAATGCCTTCGCATCCGTCTCGCCGGCCCCGGCGCCGGTCTTGACCACGAACAACGCCGCCAACTGGTGCCGTACGGCGAAATCGTAGCCCCGTTCGGGGCCGAGCACCATCAGCAGCGTGGAGAGCCCGTCGGCCTGCAGGGCGGTCTCGGCAATCACCGAGACGGAAGCCAGCTTGTGCCGCACCGGCGAGAGGGTGCGCGGGTCCAGGGTGTGGGAATAGCGGACTCCCGCTTCCTCGTAATAGTCCCGGTAGTTGCCGGAGGTGGACACGCCGGGCCCGTCGAGCGGCACGATGCGCTCCGCCACGCGTGCACTGGATATCGGGGCTTCCAGGGCGATGCGCCATGGGCTGCCGTCGGGTTTCCGCCCCGCGGCGCGAATCTCGCCGGTGGCGTTGACGAGGAAACTGGCGACGCCCTGGGTCTTCAGGTAGGCGGCGATGCGGTCCACGGCAAAGCCCGCGGCGATGCTGTTGAACTCGATGCTGACGTCCGCGTCCTTGCACAGTTCCTTCGCGCCGTCGCTCCCGGCGACGCGCAGGTGCCGCATGCCGGTGCGGCCGCGCAGGGCTTCCAGCTGCTCCGCGGAGGGCCGCTTCGCCACCCGTCCGCGCGGGCCGAATCCCCACGCGGAAAGCGCGGGCAGAAGCGTGATGTCGTAGGCGCCTTCGCTCTCGCGATGCAGGGTCTCGGCATAGGCGAGCATCTGGAACACGCTTTCCGGCATGCGGGCGCAGGTTCCGGCGGGGGCCGCGTTGAAGCGGGCCACGTCGGAATCGTCGCGGTAGGTGGAAACGGCGCGGTTCACTGCGTCCAGAATGCCCTGCACGCCGGATTGTAGGCGTTCCCGGGCGGGGGTGGAGCCGCCCGCCACGTACTGCACCTGATAGGTGCTGCCCATGGTCGGGCCGCCGAAGGTCTGGACCTTTTCGCCGCCGCAGGCCGAGAGCAGAGCGGCGAGGCCGAGACAGGCCAGCCGCCCGGCCGCCCGCTCAGCCGCCGAAGTCGTCCAGGAAGATATTCTCACGTTCCACTCCCAGATCGGTCAGCATCTTGATGACGGCGGAGGTCATCATCGGCGGGCCGCACATGTAGTACTCGCAGTCCTCAGGGGCGGGATGGCTCTTGAGGTAGTTCTCGTAGAGGACCTGGTGGATGAAGCCGGTCGGTCCCTTCCAGTCGTCCTCGGGCAGCGGGTCGGAGAGCGCCAGGTGCCAGGCGAAGTTGGGGTTCTCTTCCTGCAACTGGTCGAACTCGTGCACGTAGAACGCCTCCAGCAGCGAGCGCGCGCCGTACCAGAAGGTGATCTTGCGGTCGGTCTTGATGCGGCGCAACTGGTCGAAGATGTGCGAACGCATCGGCGCCATGCCCGCGCCGCCGCCGATGAAGATCATCTCGTTCTTGGTGTCCTTGGCGAAGAACTCGCCGAAGGGACCGTACACCACGACCTTGTCGCCGGGCTTGAGGTTGAACACCCACGAGGACATCTTGCCGGGCGGCACGTCGGGGGTGCGCGGCGGCGGCGTGGCGACGCGGATGTTGAATTTGACGATGCCCTTCTCTTCCGGATAGTTGGCCATCGAATAGGCGCGGATGACGGTTTCGTCCACCTTGGAGACGTAGCGCCAGAGGTTGAACTTGTCCCAGTCGGGGCGGAACCTCTCCGGAATCTCGAAGTCCATGTAGTGGACGGTGTGCGGCGGCGCCTCCAGCTGCACATAGCCGCCGGCGCGGAAGTTGACGTGCTCGCCCTCGGGCAGGCGCAGCGTCAGCTCCTTGATGAAGGTGGCGACGTTCACGTTGGCCTCGACGGTGCACACCCAGCGCTTGACGCCGAACACCTCCTCGGGGACGACGATCTTCATGTTCTGCTTGACCGGAGTCTGGCAGGAGAGACGCCACCCTTCCACCATCTGGCGGCGGTTGAAGTGGGGTTCCTCGGTCGGCAGCATGTCGCCGCCGCCGGATTTGACGATGCACTTGCACTGTCCGCAGGTGCCGCCGCCGCCGCAGGCCGAGGAGAGGAAGACCTCTTCCGCCGCCAGCGTCTGCAAAAGCTTGCCGCCCGCGGGCACGGTGATCGTCTTTTCGCCGTTTATCTCGATGGCGACGTCGCCGGAGGCGACCAGGCGCGATCGCGCGAACAGGATGACGGACACCAGCGTCAGCACGATCGCCGTGAACATGCCGACGCCGAGAAGGATGATTTCGCTGTTGTCCATGCCGCACGCCCCCTTCAGATCTGCACGCCGGAGAAGGACATGAAGCCCAGCGCCATCAGGCCGATGGTAATGAATGTGATGCCCAGGCCCTGCAGGCCCTCGGGCACGTCGCTGTACTTGAGTTTTTCGCGGATGCCCGCAAGCGCGGTGATCGCCAGCGCCCAGGACAGGCCGGAGCCGACGCCGTAAACCGCGCTTTCGCCCAGGGTGTAGTCGCGTTCGACCATGAACAGGGTGCCGCCGAGGATCACGCAGTTGACGGTGATCAGCGGCAGGAACACGCCGAGCGCGTTGTAGAGGCTGGGCACGTACTTATCGAGCGCCATCTCGAGGATCTGCACGATCGCGGCGATCACGCCGATGTAGCTCAGAAGGCCGAGGAAGCTCAGGTCCACACCCGGCAGACCGGCCCAGGCCAGCGCGCCGTCCTTGATCAGGTAGCGGAAGATCAGGTTGTTGGCCGGAACCGTGATGGCCTGCACCACCACCACGGCAATGCCGAGGCCGATGGCGGTGTCCACCTTCTTCGAAATGGCGATGAAGGAACACATCCCGAGGAAGAACGCGAGGGCCATGTTCTCGATGAACACGGCGCGGAAGAACAGGCTGAGATAATGCTCCATATCAATAGGACTCCGCACGCTCATGGGCGGTGATTCGGTAGGCCGCGGGCTCCTTCTGGTCGCTCTTCCAGGAGCGCAGGCCCCAGATGATCAGCCCGATCAGGAAGAACGCCGAGGGCGGCAGCAGCAGCAGGCCGTTGGGCACGTACCAGCCGCCGTCGTTGACCGTCGGCAGGATGACGTGGCCGAACAGCTTGCCCGCGCCGAGCAGCTCGCGGATGAAGCCCAGCGTGAGCAGCATGACGCTGTAGCCCAGGCCGTTGCCGATGCCGTCGAGGAAGGCGAGCTTCGGCGGGTTCTGCATGGCGAAGGCCTCGGCGCGGCCCATCACGATGCAGTTGGTGATGATCAGGCCGACGAACACCGAAAGCTGCTTGCTGAGCGAGAAGACGAAGGCCTTGAGCGTCTGATCGACGACGATCACCAGCGAGGCGATGATCACCATCTGCACGATCATGCGGATCGAGGACGGGATCTGCAGCCGGATCGCCGAGACCGAAACGTTGGAGAACGCGGTCACCAGGGTCAGCGACAGCGCCATCACCAGCGCGGTCTTGAGGTTGGAGGTGACGGCCAGCGCCGAGCAGATGCCGAGGATCTGCTGGCCGATCGGGTTGTTGTCGAAAATCGGAGAGAACAGGACCGAACGGATGGTCGGTTTCGCCATGATCAGACCTCCCCCTTTCTCAAGTTCTGAAGGAAGGGCCCGAAGCCGTCCGCGCCGAGCCAGAAGTGCAGCAGGTGTTCCACGCCGCGGCTGGTCAGCGTGGCGCCCGCGATGGCGTCCACCTGATGTCCGGCCTGCGGGCTGTCCGGCGGCACGCCGCCCTTGACCACGGCCACGTTGACCTTGCCGTCATCGCCGTAGACCTGCTTGCCGGGCCACTGCGCCAGCCAGCGTGGGTTTTCCACTTCGCCGCCGAGGCCGGGGGTTTCCGCCTGCTGGTAGAAGCCGAAGCCGCTGACCGTCTTCAAGTCCTGCTTCAGCGCGATGAAGCCGTAAAGCGTGGACCACAGGCCGTAGCCGCGCACCGGCAGGATCAGGGTGTCGAGATGTCCGTCCTTTTCCACCAGATAGGCGACGCTGTAGCGTTCCCACCGGTGGATCGAGGCGATGTCCGCCGCCGCGGGCAGCTTCTCGGAGAGCGCCGGGTCCTGCGCCGCTTTCAGCGGGTCGAAGCGGCGCGGGTCCTCCGCGTCGCTGAACTTGCCGGTTTGCAGATCGACGAGGCGGGGCGTGATGTCCTGGTTGAAGATTCGCCGCACCTCGGCGCCGCTTGCGCCGTCGCCGATCATGCCGGCGATGCGCAGGACGCTGCGCTGCTTGTCGAGGAGGGCGTTGGCCTGCTGGTAGCTCTTGAGCATCACCGCCGCGCCCGAGACGAAGATCGAGCAGACCAGGCAGACGGCAGACGCCACCAGCAAGGTGCGGCCGATGGTTTCCTTGTGCTCAGACATTGCGCGCGGCCCTCCGCTTGATATTGGCCCGGATCACGAAGTAGTCGATCAGCGGGGCGAACAGGTTGGCGAAGAGGATGGACAGCATCATGCCTTCCGGGAAGGCCGGGTTGATCACCCGGACCATCACCACCATCACGCCGATCAGCGCGCCGAAGATCCATTTGCCGGTGTTGGTCATGGAGGCGGAGACCGGGTCGGTCGCCATGTACATCATGCCGAAGGCGTAGCCGCCGACCACGAGGTGCCAGTACCACGGCATGGCGAACATCGGGTTGGTGTCCGAGCCGATGGCGTTGAGCAGCAGGGAGAAGCCGGTCATGCCGATCATCACGCCGCCGACGATGCGCCACGAGGCGATGCCCATGAGCACCAGAACGCCGCCGCACGCCAGGATCGCGAGCGTGCTGGTCTCGCCGATCGAGCCCGGCATGAAGCCGAGGAAGGCATCCCACCAGGACAGCCCGTTGGCGGTCACCGCGGCGATGCCGCCCGCGGCCGCGTCGCTGAGCGCGGTGGCGCCCGCGTAGCCGTCCACCGGCACCCACACCCGGTCGCCCGACATGAAGGCGGGATAGGCGAAGAACAGGAAGGCGCGGGAAACCAGCGCCGGGTTCATGAAGTTCTTGCCGGTGCCGCCGAACACCTCCTTGCCCAGCACCACGCCGAAGGTGATGCCGAGCGCCGCCTGCCACAGCGGCAGGCTGGGCGGCAGGATCAGCGCGAACAGCACCGAGGTGACGAAGAATCCCTCGTTGACCTCGTGCCCGCGGATCGAGGCGAACAGCACCTCCCAGGCGATGCCGACGAGGAAGATCGTCGCGTAGAGCGGCAGGAAGTAGAACGCCCCCTGGACGACGTTGTCCCACAGGCTGCCGGGGTCGAAGCCGGTGAGCATGCGCAGGAAGAAGAAGCGCCAGCCCTCCTGCGCGGCGAGGAATTCGGGATGCTGGGCGAACACCTGGTTGGCCTGCCAGCCGATGTTCCACATGCCGAACGCCATGATCGGAAAGGTGGTCAGCCACACCGTGGTCATCATGCGCTTGAGGTCCATGGCGTCGCGGACGTGCACCGTGGTGCGGGTGACCAGATCGGGCCGGTAGAAGAAGGTGTCGATCGCCTCGAAGAGCGCGCCGAAGTGCTGGAGTTTGCCCCCCGGCTCGCAGTGATGGCCGATCTTGTCCAGAATGTTTCGCAGGCCCATGCGTCAGCCCTCTTTCTCAATGCGGGTCAGTACGTCCCGCAACACCGGACCGTACTCGTATTTTCCGGCGCAGACGTAGGTGCAGAGCGCCAGGTCCTCCTCGTCCAGTTCGAGGCAGCCGAGCTTCTGCGCGGTTTCGGTGTCGCCCACCAGAATGGCGCGCAGCAGCTGCGTGGGCAGGATGTCGAGCGGCATCACCGCCTCGTAGTTGCCGATCGGCACCATGGCGCGCGGGCTGCCGTTGGTGGTGGTGGTGAAGGGCAGAAGCTTGCGCTTCAGCCATGCGGAGAGGAAGGCGTGGGTGACCGAGTGCTTGTTCGCGCCCGGCCGCAGGTAGTGCATGAACTCGCGGTCGTGCCCTTCGGTCAGGCAGCTCGCCTGCACATGGTAGCGCCCGAGCCAGGCCGCCGCGCCGCGCGCGGTGCGCCCGCCGAACACCGAGCCGGAAATCACGCGCTGGTCGCCCGGCAGCAGCTCGCCTGCGGTCAGGTCGCCGAGGTCGGCGCCCAGGCGGGTGCGCAGCAGGCGGGGCTGTCGCACCGCGGGGCCGCCCAGGGCGACGACGCGCTCGGTCCACAACCGCCCGGTGGTGAACAGCTTGCCGATGGCGATGACGTCCTGGTAGCCGATGGACCAGACGGTCTTCTTCGCGCCCACCGGGTCGAGGAAGTGGATGTGCGTGCCCGGCAGGCCGGCAGGGTGCGGCCCCTCGAAGCTCTCGGCGGTCACCCCCGGAATCTCTTCGCCCGGCAGCGCGGCCCCCGGCGCTTTGCACAGGAACACCCCGGCCAGCCGCGTCAGCACCGTCAGGCCGTGGGCGAACGCTTCGGGTTCCCCGGCGATCACCACCGCCGGGTCCGCGGCCAGGGGATGGGTATCCAGCGCGGTGACGAAGATCGAGGCGGGCGTTGCGCCGATGGCGGGCACCTTGCTGTAGGGGCGGGAGCGCAGGGCGGCCCACAATCCCGACTGCTGCAGATTGTCCCGCACCTGTTCGCCGGTGAGCGAATCGAGTTCCCCGGCTGCGTAGCGGGCGAACGCGACGGCGTCGTCGCCGTCGATCTCGATCACGACGGATTGGAACAGGCGTCTTTCGCCGCGGTTGATCTCTTTGACGAGACCGGACGCGGGCGCGGTGAACTGCACGCCGGGGTTCGTCTTGTCCGCAAACAGGGGTTGGCCCAGGCGGACCCTATCCCCCACTTGCGTTAGCATCGTGGGCTTCAGGCCGGGATAGTCGAATCCCACCAGGGCGACGGTGCGAATGGGCGGTCCATCATGAATTGTCTGTATGGGGCTGCCGGTTATCGGTAAGTCCAAACCGAGTTTTATGCGCATTGCAAAGGCCTGCGTTTCGATTGAAACCAAACAGAGTCTCTCCAGAAGGCGGCGCAACGGGATGGCTATCCACGCTACACCGTAGAGATATCTGGAGAATCCGGAGAATCAATAGGGGCTAAAGCGTAGCCTCCATAAAAACGGAGCCCAATCATGCCCGCCAATCGATAAAATATCCAGTTCCTCATTCATGTCGGAATGAAATCTTCCCTATACATAACTTTAGTTTTATTACCTGGGCGCCGTGGCGAGTGCAGTCATAGGCCGCAGCCATGCGTATGGTTATCGTGTGTGTGATGGGGGTTAGCCGTAAGGGTGGGAAAAACCGAATCATCCGCCCTACCCGGAAAGGCCGGGTCCCGGGCGCTCAGACCCTCACGCCCGCGGCGGCAAGCGCCTGGCGCTTGTCCGCGCTCACGCCCTGCTGCCATTGCTTTTCCGCCCCCGGCGCGGGCAGCACCCGGCCGAACTCCACCATCTGTTCCGCCGGGATATCCTGCACGTAGACCCAGACGTCCTCGTCGGAGAGGCGGGCGATGCCGGCGGCCTGGGCGGCGATTTCCTGCACCAGGGCGGTTTTGGCCTCGGCGCTGCGCCCGTCGCGGATCAACCCGTGCACGAAGAGGTGCGGCGTCGCGTTGGGTTTGCCGCCGATGTAGTGGCGGCCCTCCGCCACCGGGGCGAAGCGCACCTGGGCGAAGAAGGGGGGCGCGCCGGTGGCGGCGTGGTGGGCCTGGGTGATCGCCGCAGCGATGGCGGCCTCCTGCGCCGGGGTGAGCGCGAGGTTGGCGGCGGTGACGGTGTAGGTCGGCATGTCGTCCTCCTGGGGCGGTAGACGACGTAAATGGGTATTCCCTGCGGCAGCGTCACCCCAGGGCGGCGGTGCGGAACAGCCGCACGTGCAGGCCGCCGTGCAGCACCGGCGGCGCGGGCGGGGCGAACGGCAGGCCGGTGGCCGCGGCGAGCGCCGCCTCGTTGGTGACGAGGCCGACCCGCCAGCCGGAAAAACGCGCGCTCAGCGCCTGCCCCAGCGCCTGGTGGAGGGCGAGCAGGGGCTTCTTGTCGCCGATGCGCGCGCCGTAGGGCGGGTTGACGATGACCAGGCCGGGCGGCCCCTCCGGCGCGGCGAGGGCGGA
>JBFWJB010000049.1:0-12975 GCA_050253435.1 Rhodospirillaceae bacterium | reverse complement strand
CTTATGGCGCTTCGCGCGGAAAACTTATGGGGTCAAGGGGACCGAGTCCCCTTGCTGGTCCGGGCAGAGCCCGGCCTTGTTCTTTCTCAGAACGGCAGCGACATCCCGGGCGGCAGTTTGAGGCCGCCGGTCAGCGCCTTCATCTGTTCCGCCGTGGCTTCCTCGATTTTCGCCTTGGCGTCGTTGTGCGCGGCGATGATCAGGTCTTCGAGGATTTCCGCCTCGTCGGGGTTGACCAGGGAGGGGTCGATCTTGATGCCCTTGAGTTCGGTCTTGCCGTTCATCGTGACCGTGACCATACCGCCCGCGGCGCTGCCGGTGAACTCGGCTTCCGCGAGTTTCTGCTGCATTTCGTTCATGCGGGTTTGCATCTGCTGCGCCTGTTTCATCAGGCTGCCGAGGTTCTTCATTCTTCCGGGTCTCCGTAGTCGGCATCTTGGGCGATGTCTGCGGCGTCGCGCATGCGCACCCGCGTGATGGTGGTGCCGGGGAAGGTTTCGACCACCGCGCGGATCAGCGGGTGTTTGGCGGCATCGGCCTCTCGGCGGCGTTCCATTTCCTCCTCCTGCTGGCGGAGGGTGGGTTCGCCGTCTTCCTCGGTGGAGGCGACGACGGCCCAGCGGCGCTGGGTGAGCGCCTCCAGGCGCTGGGCGAGGCGGTGGGAGAAATCGCGTTCCAGGCCGGGCACGGGGCGGAAGGTCAGCCTGCCCGGCTCGTAGGAGATGAGGTGCACGTCCTGGTGCAGGTGCGCCGCGAGCATGCCCTCCCGCTGTTCGGAGAGGAAGGCGACGAGCGCGGCGAAGCTGGCGGGCAGGATCACCGCGCTTGCGGTGGGCTCGGCCTGCGGCGCAGGCGCGGGCGGCGCGGATTGGTACAACGGGCGTTCCTCGCCGCCCACCGCCATGCGCGCCCCGCCGGAAGGCCCGCCGCCGGGGGCGGGCGCGCCGCCGCCCGCGGGAACCGTGCGGCCGGAGGCGAGCGCCTTCAGCGCCTCGCCGGGGGTGGGCAGGTCCTGCGCGTAGATCAGGCGGATCAGCACCATCTCGGCGGCGGAAAGCGGCGCGGGCGCAAGCCGCACCTCGTCCAGCCCCTTGAGCAGAATCTGCCAGGTGCGGGTGAGCACCGCCATGGAGAGGCGCTCGGCCATCGCCTTGCCGCGCACGCGCTCGGCCTCGGGCATCGTCGGGTCGTCGGCGGAGGCGGGCACGATGCGCACCCGCGTCAGCCAGTGCGCCAGCTCCAGCAGGTCGGTGACGATGGTCGCCGGGTCCGCGCCCATGGCGTACTGCCGGGCCAGCAGGTCCAGCGCCTCGGCGGCGCGGCCGGTCATCGCCGCCTCGAACAGGTCGAAGATCAGCCCGCGGTCGGCCAGGCCCAGCATGTCGCGCACCTGGTCGGCGGTCACCGTGCCGTGGCCGTGGGCGATCGCCTGGTCCAAGAGCGACAGGCCGTCGCGCACCGAGCCGTCGGCGGCGCGGGCGATCAGCTTCAGCGCCTCGTCCTCCAGGGACGCGCCCTCCTTGGCGGCAAGGTCGGCGAAATGGGCGGAAAGCTCCTCCGCATCGATGCGGCGCAGGTCGAAACGCTGGCAGCGCGACAGCACGGTCACCGGCACCTTGCGGATTTCCGTGGTGGCGAAAATGAACTTCACGTGCTCCGGCGGCTCCTCCAGCGTCTTCAACAGCGCATTGAAGGCGGCGGTGGAGAGCATGTGCACTTCGTCGATGATGTAGATCTTCGCCCGCGCCATGGTGGGGCGGTAGCGCACGCCCTCCAGAATCTCGCGGATGTCGTTCACCCCGGTGCGCGAGGCGGCGTCCATCTCCAGCACGTCCACGTGCCGGTCCTCGGCGATGGCGCGGCAGTTGGGGCACACCCCGCAGGGCTCGGCGGTGGGCTGCGTCAGCGTGCCGTCGGCCCCGGTGCAGGTGAAGGCGCGCGCGATGATCCGCGCCGTCGTGGTCTTGCCGATGCCGCGCACCCCGGTGAGAATATAGGCGGACGCCAAACGTCCCGAATCGATGGCGTTGCGCAGGGTGCGGACCAGGGCTTGCTGGCCGATCAGATCCTCGAAACGGGTGGGGCGGTACTTGCGGGCGAGCACGCGATAGGGCTCGGCCTTGGTCTCGGCCGGGAGCGCGTGGTCGTCGTGTGTGGGAATGTCGCTCAAGCCAGGCCCCGTCAGATCGCCGTGCCCGGCGGAAGAGAAGCATCAAGGGAGAGACTGGCAGCGACCCAGACCGGAAATCGTTACGGCTGCTTCCTTCCGGACCTGACCGGGTTGGCGACGGGCCTGCCCGCCACCAGCCTCCGCCCCCATATATCGGCGGTTTTGCCCCCCGACGCAAGCGGCAAATCCCGGGCAAAAACCAGGCCGGGGGCGCCGCCCCCGGACCCCGCAAAGGGGCGCGGCCCCTTTGATCCCATAACGTTTTGTTTTTGCGCGCAGCGCCATAAAGCCATCACGCGGCGTGACGGTTGCCTGCCGCTAACGCGGCGAAAAAAGTCATGGGGTCTGGGGCCCAAGGCCCCAGTGGGGTCCAGGGGCAAAGCCCCTGGCCTGGTGTTACAGCGAGCGCTTGCGTTCGTCGTAGCGGTAGGGCGGCGCGGCGTAGGTGCCGAGGATGCGCAGTTTTTCGGTGAAGAACTGCAGCTCGTCGAAGGCGAGGCCGACCAGGCGGTTGTCCGGGTGGCCTTCGATTTCGGCGAAGAACTGCGCGGCGACGAAGCTGCCGTCCACCAGGTAGCTTTCCAGCTTGGTGATGTTGACGCCGTTGGTGGCGAAGCCGCCGAGCGCCTTGTAGAGCGCGGCGGGCACGTTGCGCACGCGGAAGACGAAGCTGGTGACGGTCATGCCGTTGTTCGGCGGCACCGGCATCGGCTCGTGCGCCATGATGAGGAAGCGGGTGGTGTTGGTGGCGGCGTCCTCGACGTTGGTCATCAGCGGAGTAAGGCCGTGGATTTCCGCCGAAAGGCTGGAGGCGAGCGCGGCCTCCGTGGGATCGTTGAGCTTCGCCACCTCGGCGGCGCCGCCCGCGGTGTCGGCGGTGACCATGGGGGTGAGCTTGAGGCGGCGGATCAGCTTGCGGCATTGCGACAGCGCATGCACGTGGCTGCGTACGCGGCGGATGGTCTTGAGCGTCGCGCCCGGCGCGGCGAGGAGCTGGTGGTGGATTTCCTCGTAGTGCTCGCCGACGATGTAGAGGCCGGAATTGGGCAGCAGGTGGTGCACGTCGGCGACGCGCCCGGCGACCGAGTTGTCGATCGGAATCATCGCCAAGGCGGCGGCGCCGTCCTTGACCGCGGCAAAGGCGTCTTCGAAGGCGGTGCAGGGCAGCGTATCCATGCCGGGAAACACTTCCGCGCAGGCGATCTGGGAATACGAGCCCGGCTGGCCCTGGAAGGCGATCTTGCCGCCCTGATATTTTTCCGCGATCGCTTCGTACATGCGGCTGTTTCCTGCTGGGGCGCGCGGAAGCTTAGAGCCTCGCCAGGATATCCCGCGCGCGGTTGAGATCGGCGGCAGTATCGACGCCGAGCGGCACCGTGTCAACGCGCACCGCGGCGAAGGAAAGGCCGTGTTCCAGGGCGCGCAGCTGTTCCAGCTTCTCGCGTTTTTCCAGAATGCCGGGCGGCCAGGAGACGAACTTTTCCAGCGCCTCGCGGCGGTAGGCGTAAAGCCCGATGTGGTGATAGAGCGGCCCGGCGTTGGCGGGCACCGTGGCGCGGCTGAAATAGAGCGCGCGCGCCACCGGCCAGGGGTCGGCGTCCGCGGGGGAAAAGCCCACTGCCGCCTTGACCACGTTGGGGTCGGTCTTTTCCTCCTCGCGGGAGATCTCCGCGACCAGGGTGGCGATGTCGTACCCGGCGGAGAGCGGCTTCACCGCCGCGGCGATCACCGCCGGGTCGATGGTCGGCAGGTCGCCCTGCACGTTGATCACCGCGCCGTGGCGGCGCTCCGGGTCGATTTTCGTGAGGGCCTCGAAAATGCGGTCGGAGCCGGAGGGATGGTCCGGCCGGGTGAGCACCGCGGCGCCCCCCGCCGCCTCCACCGCCGACACGATCTCGGGCTCCGCCGCGGCCACCACCACCGGGCCGAGGTTCGCCGCCATGGCGCGCTCCCACACCCGCACGATCATCGGCTTGCCGAGAATGTCGGCGAGCGGCTTGCCGGGCAGGCGCTCGGAGGCCATGCGCGCGGGGATCAAGACGATCGGGTTGAGCGCGGCGGCGGGGTGTGCGGCGGACATCGATGAAATTCCCTGGAGTGGAACCGGACCCGCACTGTAGCCCCGCCTTCCGCCACGGGCAAACGGAGAGCGCTTTCTCCATACTGGATTTTTCCGCTAGACTGCCCATGTCTCAAAGCGATCATCCACGGAAGAACCGGGGCGGGCGGACATCCATGTTGAGGACCATAGTCAAAAGCGCGGCAGGGCTGATCGTGGCGCTTGTCGTGATCGTGGGGGTGAACCTCTATGGCGATCTTCTGATCCGCGTCGGAGCCAAGGATGCGGTCGGCCCGGTCGGCCTGGCGCAGAAGGACGCAGGCCCGGTGAAGGTGGCGAGCCTGGGCGAACTGCTCGCCGCAGCCACCCCCGAAGACGGCAAGAAGGTCGCCAAGAAGTGCCTCTCCTGCCATGTCTTCGACCCCGGCGCGCCGCACAAGATCGGCCCCAACCTCACCGAAACCGTGGGCACGGAAAAGGGCAAGAAGCCCGGCTTCGTCTACTCCGCCGCGTTCGCCAAACTCTCGGGAACCTGGACCTATCAGGACCTCGATACCTTCCTCACCAAGCCCTCGGCCTTCGCGCCCGGCACCAAAATGACCTTCGCCGGCCTGCCGAAAGCCAAAGACCGCGCCGCGGTGATCGCCTACCTCGCCTCCCTGACCAAATCCCCGCCGCCTTTCCCTGCGCCGTAACACCAAAACGTTACGAGGGGTCTCGGACCCCTCGCGCTCCCCATAACCGGTTTTCGCCGCGCAAGCGGCAGGCAATACCTTTGCGGCGACCGCATGGGCTTATGGCGCTGCGCGCAAAACCCAAAACCGTCCACTTTGCGCCCATGGGGGTCATTCCGAATGTCAGCGCTGGTTTTCATAAGCAGACATCTCTAGCCGATTGATTGGAGGGGGCGTCAGGGACATGAATGTCGCGAATACATCTCTGATGGCTCCAGGCCGGGTCAAAAGGCCTGGGGAGATCAAAGCCGAAAAAGGCCATCAAGCGTCCGGTCTCGTGGCAGAACGCCTGGCAGGCTCTCAATGAGGTCATCGACAATGCATGGCCCAGAGAAGTGGCGGCGCTCGTTACGGTGATATTCGTCGACCAAGACAGGCTGTTCGGACCGGTAGAAGAGCTTGTCCTTCGAGTAGATCTGGACGACCTGATTGAAGGCTTCGGCCTCGCTGGCCGAAATCACCAAGGTGACCAATCGGGGTTCTTCCATGTACCGCATGGGACGCGCCATGAGCACAGTGATGCGTGGCGTCACCGGTGCCAAGATACGAGGACTGAACGGTGGGTTCGTCCCAGTGATATTGTGGAAGAAGCCATCCCCGAATACGAACTCGCGGTCCGGAGAAAAAATGACCGCGTATTTGCCCCGAGTGCCGATAGAATCGGCCGCCCTGCGCTGATTGCTCCGCAGGTTGAGACCAATCAGGGCATTCCGTTCACGCTCGGGTAATGGGCCGCGCAAATGCTCGGCGACGCCGACGGCGGCTTCTCTGCTCATCGGGCTTCTGACGGCTAGAGAGACAAGGCACTCTACCAGAAGGTCAATCATCTCATCGGTGCAGGGCTGTGCCAGGAAACGGCTCGTCTGATCACGAGCATCCGGTCTGGCCACTCTGTCCAGGCCGTCCAGCCAATTTATGACCGCAGGAAAGTTGTAGTCAGCCTTTTGGAAAACGGGTTCGAAACACTCATCCCACGGGGTGCTCTCACCATTGCTGCCAAGCTTGATGTGGTGGCCATTACCGATGACGCCCAGGTTCTTCGGCGGCATGCGTTTGATGGTGCCATCAGGCCAAATCCAGTGTGTCTGGCCTTCATCATCCTTCCAGAAATCAGAGACACATTCAGGCAACCAATGGTGGCGTTCGGATTTGATTTTGGCCACTTCGATGCCCCACTGGGCGTTATTATCTGCGTGCGTCAGGCGCCAATATCGGCCCGGCGGAATGGATGGTTGAATAGATGGAGTGGTTGCCGAGGCGATAGAGGACGACCAAGCGGATCACATCGTGGTTTTTGCCCGGTGCACATGACCGCTGGAAACTCCCCTACGAAACGGTCTGCTGGTTCGACACTCCGTGGGATAGGTCGTGAGGAGTCTGAGCGCTTAGCCTAACAGGGCCAATCCTGACACGACCCCTGCGCCGACAGCCGTCATAGTAGTCAAGTTTGCATTTCTAAAACGGGCCTTCGTAGTTTTCTCTGCGGTTGTATCCATCGTGATCTCCTTTCGGTCAGTGTCCTTCAACAGAAAGTACTGTGCTGCCACAACGACAGCGTACGTGAGGAGGCCGACGGCACAGAGGGTAGCTGCGGGAATCGAACCCGCACCTGCCAGACCTGTTAGGCAAAGCGCTCAATCGTTATTGTACTCTCTCCCTGAAGACATTCAAATAGAGAGCGATCCGTCGATGGATTGGCATGCGCTGCGCATCACCCTAGTCTGATCTCCTCGCTTTGCTTCTTATAAGGCACCATTCCGTTCACGGCCCTCCTTCAGTCACGGGATGCAAGGGCCTTCCGGCCCTTGCCGGGTCCGGGCGGGGCCCGGCCTGGTTTTTCGCGCCCCTCTGTCTTTTCCCCGGCCTCAGACCGGGGTGGTGAGCACCGAGCGGAGGAGTTCGCTCGCGCCCGACCAGAAAATCTGGATTCCGAGGCAGAACAGGATGAACGCGAACAGGCGGACGGCGATATCGGTGCCGCCGTGGCCGAGCAGGTTTTGCAGGCGGTGGGCGTATTTGAAGCAGAAGTAGATGATCAGCGAAACGACGACGATGGCGAGCAGGCAGGCGATGACGAAGATGAGGGAGTCCATCAGCTTGGCGGAAAACCCGTTGGAAAGGCCCAGGCTGATCACCACCGAGATGGTGCCCGGCCCGGTGGTGAGCGGCAGGGTGAGGGGATAGAACGCCTGATTGAGGATTTTCGCGTCGGAGGCCTCGCTGGCCTCGGCCGCCGCGCCTTTGTGGCTGCCCTCGTTGAGGAGCTTCCACCCGGCCACCGCGACGATGATGCCGCCCGCGACGCGCAGGATCGGCACGGATATCCCGTAGAACTGCAGAATCAACGCCCCCAGCAGCAGCGCGCAGATCAGCACGAAGAAGGAATTCCGCGCGATGCGCCAGGCGAGGATGTCGCGGATTTGCGGCGGCGTATCCTGCGTCAGGCCGAGAAAGATCAGCGCCGCGCCCGGCGGGTTGACCACCGGGAAAATCGCCGCGAGTGCGAGCAGGAAGGTGTTGAAGACCAGCATGGGGGTGCTTCTCTGAATTCACGGCAAGCGGGCGCGCCGAGCCCGTGGGTGTCTCCCGTCGAATATAGCTACGAAAAAGTTTGAGGCCAGGGGGCTTAGCCCCGGCCCATTGCCTTTCCCCCGCGCCCATGCCAGGGTGGCGCGCGGTCTGGTGGAGGGGCGTTGCGGTGCGGTCGCCGGTTTTGTCGCATGTACGGGAGCTGTTGCGTCTGGCGGTGCCGACGGTGGTGACGCGCAGCGGCGCCCTGGTGATGCTGATGGTCGACATCGCGATGCTCGGCCATGCGTCTTCGCGCGAGCTGGCGTTCTACAGCCTGGCGATGGGGCCGGTTTCCACGTTTATGCTGACTGCGCTCGGCCTGTTGATGGGCACCCTGGTGGTGACCTCGCAACTGCACGGCGCGGGGCGGGATGCGCGCTGCGGCGGGGTGTGGCGGCGTTCCCTGCCGTATGCCATGGCGATCGGCGCGGTGGTGGTCGCGGTCTCCGCCACGGGGCCGGGGATGTACCGCCTGCTCGGCCAGGAGGAGGCCCTGGCGCAAGGCGCGGCGGACGTGACCTTCGTCCTCGGGGTGGGGGTTCCGGGGTATCTCGGCTATCTCGCCTCCGGCTATTTCCTCGAGGGGCTGAAGCGCCCCTGGCCCGGCACCTGGATCATGCTGGCGGGCAACCTGGCGAACGCGGCGTTGAACGCGGCGTGGATTCCCGAACACGGCGCGGTGGGGGCGGCCTGGGCGACCGGCGCGGCGCGCTGGCTGATGTGCCTGGCCGCCGCGGCGTGGGTGTGGTTTCTGCGCGATGGCGACCGCTTCGCGGTGCGGCGCGGCCCTTGGCGCGATACCGAGGCGTGGCGGCTGCAGCGCAGGCTCGGCTATGCGGCGGGGGCGAGCATCGGGGTGGAGGCGTTCGCGTTTTCCTCGCTCAACGTGATGTCCGGCTGGTTCGGCGCGGATTCGCTTGCCGCCTACGCCATCGGCATCAACCTTCTGGGCATGGTGTTCATGCTGGCGCTGGGGGTGGGCAGCGCCACCAGCGTGCGGGTCGGCCATGCGGTGGGGCGCGGCGACATGCGCGATGCGGAGGTTGCGGGCTGGACCGGCCTGGGGGTCAACACGCTGCTGGTGCTGCCGCTGGTGGCGGCGTTCGCGGCAGCGCCGCAGATTTTTGCGGCGGTCTACACCGGCGATCCGCAGGTGCTGGCGCTGGCCGGTCTGCTGGTAACGTGGATCGCGCTGATCCTGCCCTTCGACGGCGCGCAGGCGGTGATGTCCAACGCGCTGCGCGGCCGCGGCGAAACCTGGGCGCCGATGGTGCTGCAGGGGTGCGCCTATCTTCTGGTGATGATGCCCTGCGCCTGGGGGTTCTCCACCCGCCTGGGGCTGGGGGTGGGCGGCCTGTTCGCTGCGGTGGCGGTGGCGAGCGTGGTCTCCGCGACGTTGTTGTCGGCGCGCTTCCGGTGGTTGGCGCGGCGCGATTATGCTAGAACCGAAGAGGTGGGCGCGTGAGCCCGCCCAAGCACCGTTAAGGGGTTCGATTCATGGCCGCATCCGGCCGGAACGGCGGCATCGGCCGCCGCGCCCTTCTCGCCTCGGCAATCGCCCTGGCGGGGGCCGTTGCGTGCCCGGGTATGGCCGCGTTGGCGCAGCAGGTGCGGTTCTTCCGCATCGGCGCGGGCCCCGCGGGCGGCACCCTGTTCCGCTCCGCCGGGTGGATCTGCGCGGCGATCAGCAACCCCCCAGGCTCCCGCCCGTGCGAGAAGAACGGCAGCTGCGGCGTGCCGGGAATGATCGCCTTGGCGCAGTCCACCGAGGGCGGCTTCGCCAACCTCAAGGCGCTGCGCGAGCGCGCCCTGGATGCGGGTATCGCCTATGCCGACATGGCGCACGACGCGCTGGCCGGGAAGGGCGAGTTCAAAACCGCCGGACCGTTCCCCGAACTCTGCGCGGTGACCGCGCTGGCGCCGGAGAGCCTGCACATTCTGGTGCGCCGGGGCGGCGGCATCCGCAAGGTGGCGGATTTGAAGGGCAAGCGCATCGCCATCGGCGCGGAGGCCTCGGACCCTGCGGCGCTCACCGCGCTGGTGCTGCGGCTGCACGGCATTTCCCGCCGCGCCTACAAGGCGGTGCCGCTCAACCCCGAGGCCGCGGCAAGCGCGCTGGCGGAGGGACGGGTGGATGCGATGATCTTTCTCGCGCGGCCGCCCTCGGCGGTGGCGCGCCAGATGATGCAGGACCACGGCGGGATGCTGCTGCCGTTGGCCGCGGCGCGGGTGAACGCGGCGGTGGAGGCCAACCCCTTCCTCTCGGCGAGCGTCATTCCGTCCGCCGCCTACGGCACGGCGGATCCCATCCCCTCGCTCGCCACGGTGCCGGTGCTGCTGGTCCGCCGCGAGATGGACGCGGACCTGGTGACAGCGCTTTCCCGCGCGCTGTGGCTGGCGATGAAGAACGACGACGTCCACCCCCTCGACGACGCCGCCTTCGCCACCGCGCAGATCAAGCGCCGCGGCGTGCCGCTGCACCCGGCGGCGCAGGCCTTCCGCGACGGCCTGGCGCAGCAGGACTCGGCGATGCCCGGCGCGCGCTGAGTCGCAGCGCGTGCGTTCTCTTCCCGTTCCGATCCTGAAACCCAGGGTTGGGTTTTGTGAAAAATTTTCGGTCCGCCCGCCACGGCGCAAAGCCGCCGCGGCTGTGGCGTTGCGAGGCGGCGGCGGGTTTTTTGCCGAAGATTTCCGGGAGTTGGGGATTGCGGCGGGCGCTGCGGTCAGGTAATAAATAGATACGATACTGAAACAAAATCCTCCGGCGCACCGCCGAAGGGTGGGGTGCTCCGGGTTCGAGGATGCTGATGTCGCCGAAACTTTCTCCCGTCGAGGCCCTCGATCTGTGGCAGAGGGTCAGCGTGGCGAGCGTTCGCCAGGACGTTCCGGATCTCTCGGCCCGCCAGATGGCGCTTCTTCTCACCGTCTACCTGACCCAGCCGCCGCACACGGTGCGCGGCCTCGCCGAACTGCTGCGCATCTCCAAGCCCGCGGTCACCCGTGCGGTGGACCGCCTGTCCGAACTCGGCATGGTGAAGCGCAAGGTGGACGAACACGACCGCCGCAGCGTGCTGATTCAGCGCACGGTGAAGGGCTCGGTTTTCCTGCGGGAATTCGGCGACACCATCGTCGCGGCGAGCGCCGACGACGCTTCCAACTCCGATTGAAGTTGAACGGTTGCGCCCGCGTTACGAAACGCGGGTGAACAGCGAGCGCACGATCTCGGAAAGGCTGACCCCGAGCTTGTCGTCGTCGGTGACGGTGACTTCGCCGCGTGCGATCAGGATGTTGTCGGCGAACACGTCCACCGGTTCGTCGGTCTTGCGGTCCAGCTCCACCACCGCGCCGCGGCCGAGCTTCAGCAACTGGTGCACCCGCAAATCCGCCTTGCCGAGCACCACGGAAATTTCCACCGGAACGTCGTAGATCGCTTCCTTGCTGCCGGCGCGGCCGGGCGTGCCCGCAGCAGCCGCGGCGGGCGCAGCCTGTTTCGCCGCTTCCTCGGCTTCGATCTCGGCCATTGCGGCGGCCATGTCCATCTCGCCGTCGTCTTCCGCCTCCGCGCTCTGGGCGCGTTTGGCGGCCTCCTCGGCTTCGATCTCCGCCATCGCGGCGGCCATGTCCATTTCGCCGTCGTCGTCGTCGGGTTGGTTTTCGTCGGCCATGGGCGGTCCTCGCTCGTACGTCCGCGCCAGTTTAGGCGCTTCCGGTTGCCGAAGTCTTAAGAAAAACCTGCGGGGGACCTTAGGCCCCCCGCGCCCCCCATAACTTGGTTTTTGCGCGCAGCGCGATGGAACCGCCACGCGGCGAAAAACTAAGGGGAGGTGCGGAGGGACCGAGTCCCTCCGCAAAGTTTTGGTTTTACGGACCCCGGACGTCGTGCAGCGCCGCGGCGAGCAGGGCCTGGGTATAGGGGTGTTCGGGGGCGGAGAACACCCGCTCCGCCGGGCCGGTTTCGACGATGCGGCCGTCCTTCATCACCGCGATCTCGTCGGCCAGCGCGCGCACCACCGCGAGGTCGTGGCTGATGAACAGGTAGGCGATGCCCTGGCGTTCCTGGATGCCGCGCAAGAGGTCGACGATCTGCGCCTGCACCGAGACGTCCAGCGCGCTGGTCGGCTCGTCGAGGATCAGCACCTTGGGGTGGAGGATGAGGGCGCGGGCGATGGCGATGCGCTGGCGCTGCCCGCCGGAGAACTCGTGGGGATAGCGGTCCTGCATGCCGGGCTCCAGCCCCACTTCGGAGAGCGCTTCGCCGATGCGTTCGCGCCGCTCCGCCCGGTCGAGCCCCGGTGCGTGGATGGCGAGCCCTTCGCCGACGATCTCCCCCACCGAAAGCCGCGGGCTCAACGAGCCGTAGGGGTCCTGGAAGACGATCTGCATGTCGCGGCGCAGCGGCCGCAGGCGCTTCGCCTGGAGCGCGGAGATTTCCTCCCCGGCGAAGACGATGCGGCCCTCGGCGGATGTCAGGCGCAGCAGCGCGAGACCCAGGGTGGACTTGCCGGAGCCGCTTTCCCCCACCACGCCGAGCGTCCGCCCGGCCTTCAATTCCACCGAGACGCCGTCCACCGCCTTCACATAGCCCCGGGTGCGGCGCAGCAGGCCGCCCTTGAGCGGGAACCACACCTTCAGGTCGTCCGCCGCCATCACCGCGGGCGCGTCGCCTGCGCGCGGCGGGCGCGGCGCGGGCCGCGCGGCGAGCAGGCGCCGGGTGTAGGCGTCCTTCGGCGCGGCGAAGAGGTCGGCGGTGGCGGCTTCCTCGACGATGCGGCCATGGTGCATCACGCACACCCGGTCGGCGAGGCGGCGCACGATGCCGAGGTCGTGGGTGATGAACAGCACCGCCATGCCGAGGCGGGTCTGCAAATCCTTCAGCAGGTCGAGAATCTGCGCCTGGATGGTGACGTCGAGCGCCGTGGTCGGCTCGTCGGCGATCAACAGGTCCGGCTGGTTGGCGAGCGCCATGGCGATCATTACGCGTTGGCGCTGCCCGCCGGAAAGCTCGTGCGGCAGGGCATTGAGGCGCTTTTCCGGCTCCGGCAGGCCGACCATGTCCAGCAGTTCCACCACGCGGGCGCGCAGTTCCGCCCCGGAGAGTCCGGCGTGCAGGGCGAGGCTTTCGCCCACCTGGCGGCCGATGCCGTGCAGCGGGTTGAGGCTGGTCATCGGCTCCTGGAACACCATGCCGACCCGTCCGCCGCGCAGGGCGCGCAGGTCCGCTTCGGGCATGTCGAGCACGTCCGCCCCGTCGAAGAGAATTTTCCCCGCCGGGCAGCGGCCGAGCGGCGGCAGCAGGCGCAGCACCGAGAGCGCGCTCACCGACTTGCCGGAGCCGCTTTCCCCCACCAGGGCGAGGGTCTCGCCGCGCCTGAGGGTGAAGGAGACGCCCACCACCACCTGCGGCGCATCGCCGAAGGCGACGGAGAGGTTATCGACCGAAA
>JBFWJB010000048.1:0-13149 GCA_050253435.1 Rhodospirillaceae bacterium | reverse complement strand
TGACCCCCCGCGTCCGGATCGAAGGCCCCGTTTTCAGCGGCAGGACAGGGTAAAGGCTCCGGCCCCGCGCCGGTCCCCTCGTTCCTTTTGGCGCGGGACGGAGCCTTTTATCCCTGCTCGGGCGGCGTCCCCCGCCCGGAAGCCGGCGTGGCCCGTCCTCCACGCCGGCCATTCATGGCGATTCTTTGCCCGGCGCGGCGCAGTGCGACCGGAAAGGCTTTACCTGTCCCACGTAAACCGGTTTAATACCGTCTGACATAAATCGGACGAAATCGCCGGACTGGGGGTCGAGGTGAGCCGGACGCTGCCGCCGCTGATCGCTCTACGCAGTTTCGAATCCGCCGCGCGGCACTTGAGCTTCAAGGATGCCGCGGAGGAGCTGAGCGTCACGCCTTCGGCGGTGAGCCATCAGATTCACAACCTGGAAACCTTTCTCGGGGTGCGGCTGTTCCACCGCATGAACCGCGCCCTGCGCCTCACCGGCGCGGGCGAGACCTATGTGATGAAGGTGCGCCTCGCCTTCGACCAGATCGAGCAGGCGACCCGCGACCTCGCGGCGATTTCCGGCACCGACGTGCTCACCCTGACCGCGCCGCCCAGCCTCACCGCCACCTGGCTGGTGCCGCGGCTGAAGGCCTTCCGCGACCAGTTCCCCGACATCGACATCCGCGTCAAGGGCACCATGGACGACGTGGACTACGCGCGGGAGAACGTCGACGCCTCGATACGCTACGGCTATGGCGACTGGCCGGGTGTAGAGGTGGAACATCTCTCCACCGAGCGCATGCTGGTGCTGTGCAGCCCCTCGCTGCTCAAGGGCGCGGCGCCGATGCAGGTGCCGGGCGACGTGCTCTCCCACCCGCTGATCCATTCCGAATGCCGCCTCACCGGCTGGGGCGACTGGCTGCGCGCCGCGGGCGTGCCGTCGCAGGAAGCGCCGGGCGGCTTCCGCTTCACCCATTCCGCGCACTCGCTGCGCGCCGCCGCCGACGGCCTGGGCATCGCCCTGGAAAACGATCTGATGGCGGCGGACTACCTGGCGGAGGGGGTGCTGGTCGCGCCGTTCGCCGCCGAGGTCAAGGTGGCCCGCCCCGCCGGATACTACTTCGTCTGTCCCGCCGACAACCTGCAGGTTCCGAAAATCCGCGCGGTGCGCGACTGGCTGCGCGAGGAGTTCCGCACCTCCGATGCGCACTGCCTCGCCCGCGCCGAGATGGAAAACCTCGCGTCCTCTTGACGATTGGCCCGCCTGAGGCGCGGCCTCTCTATTTCCGCACCGGCGCCGCTAGCGGCCGAAGCCGTAGAGCGCGGCGGGATTGTCGCAAAACACCCGCCGCCGCATCTCGTCCGTCTCCAGCCAGGAGGCCATCGCCGCCACCAGTTGCCGGTTGTCGGGCAGCCGCTCCGGCGGAGTGTTCACATGCGGCCAGTCGCTGCCCCACAGGCAGCGCTCCGGGGCTTCCTGCGCCAGGCGGCGCACCATCTCCGCGACGTCTCCATAAGGCGCTGCGGCGGAGACCCGGGTGACGGCGAGCTTGACCCAGACGCGCCCGCCGCCGAGCAGGCGCAGCAAGGTCTGGAACGCCGCGCCGTCCACGCCTTCGCCCACCGGCAGGTGCGCCATGTGGTCCAGAATCACCGGCATGCCGTCGGGCATCTTCGCCAGCAGGTCCGGGACGGACGGCAGCATTTCGGCGTTCTGGTTGATCTCCAGGTGCCAGCCGAAGCGCGCCGCCGCGGCCGCGAGCCCGGAGATGCGGTCGAGCGCGACGCCGCCCTTCATGCGCAGGTTGAAGCGGATCGCCCGCACCCCTGCGGCGTCGTATTCGGCCAGGGGCGCGGACGCATCGTCGATTACGGCGACCCCCCGCAGCCTTCCCGGCGCCGCCTTGAGGGCGTCCAGCAGGCAGGCGTTGTCGGTGCCGTAGACGCTGGGCTGCACCACCACGCCGCGGGTCACGCCCATGGGCTGGAAGACCGCCGCATGATAGCTTTCCGGGGCGGGGTCCGGGGTGTAGCTGCGTTCGGCGGCGAAGGGATAGCGGCCAGCGCTGCCGATGGCGTGGAAGTGGCAGTCGCACGCCCCCACGGGCAGCACCGGCATCGGCGCGGCGCTTCGGGTTTCCGTCATCTGATCACCAGTCCGAGTTCGTTGCTCTCTTCCCAGACGAAGCGGCCGTTCCGCTTGCGCAGGGGCTGGAAGTGGCCGGGGACGATGCAGTCGGCCATCTCCGCGATCCGCGCGATGGCGGCGGCGCCGAGGGCGGGGTCGCCATAGGCGATGTCGCAGCTGCCGCGCAGAATCTCGCCGGGATATTTCACCGCGTCCCCGGCGATCACCGCCCGGCCCTCATCGGTGTCGAGCGCCAGCGCCATGGAGCCCGGGGTGTGCCCCGGCGCCGGGAAGAAGCGCACGCCCGGACACAGCTCTCCTTCCCCTTCCAGCAGGGTGACCTCGCCCTTGCCCAGCTGCTCGCGGATCAGCCACGGAATCGCCATGTCGTTGGGGTGAGGGGCCTCGCTGTAGGCCCATTCCCGGGCGCTGACGAAGACCCGCGCCTGCGGGAAGAGGTCGACGTTCTGGCAGTGGTCGAAGTGCAGGTGGGAGAGGAACACCGCCTTGATGTCGGCAGGGCGGAGGTTCTGCGCGGCGAGGGCGCGCAGCAGCGGCCGCCGTGCGCTGAAGTGGCCGGTGTCGAAAAGGATCGGCCCGGCGTCGCAGAACACCAGCGACACGCTGGAAATCGCCAGCGGCCCCTCGCGCAGGGCTAGGTTGTTCCCCCGGATCAGGGTCGCATAGGAAACGGCCATGGTGGACGAGCCTCCGTCGGTTTCAAAAACGCAGCCGCCGCGACAGCCGGAACGAGAACACCGCCACGAGGAATCCGATGCTGATGAAGGCCGCCGAAATCGGGTGTTCGAAGAAGATCATCGGACTGCCCTGGGAGATCAGCAGAGATTGCCGCACCGCCCATTCGAACGGCCCGCCCAGGATGAAGCCGATGAGCAGGGGCGGAATCGGATAGTCGTAGCGGCGCAGGCCGTAGCCGATGATGCCGAACAGGCACATGGTGGCGACGTCGAACATGCTGTTGTTCACGGAATACGCCCCGAACACGCACATCACCAGCACCACGGGGAAGATCATGGCGTTTTTCACGCTCAGAATCCGCACCGCGTAGCGGAAGAGGAGGAGCCCCAGAATCAGGGTGGGGATCGACGCCAGCAGCAGCCCGATCAGGATGGCGTAGACCTGGGGCCCGTTGTCGCGGAAGAGGAAGGGTCCGGGCGCCAGCCCCTGGAGCATCAGCGCGCCGAGGATCACCGCGGTCACCGCATCGCCGGGCACGCCGAGGGACAGCAGGGGGATGAGGGCGCCGCCGGTGACCGCGTTGTTGGCGGTTTCCGGGGCGGCGATGCCGGCGAGCGCGCCCTTGCCGAAGGCTTCGGGGGTTTTCGAGCGCTGTTTGGCGAGGCCGTAGCTGATGAAGGCGGGCGTGGTGGAGCCGATGCCGGGCAGGAAGCCGAAAAACACGCCGATGATCGCCGACCAGGTCATGATGCCGCGCTGTTCCCAGATTTCGCGCAGCGACAGGCGGTGGCCGGAGTCCGTGTCGGCCGTCGCCTTGCCGCCGCTCTTCGCCAGCGACGCGGCGAAATCGGGACGGCCGGCCTGGATCATCACTTCGGATATGGCGAACAGCCCGACGAGCACCGGAATCAGGGAAAACCCGTTGTCCAGGTTGGGGTTGCCGAAGGTCATGCGGGCCGTGCCCCAGACCGGGTCGAGGCCGACGGTGCTGAACAGCATCCCCAGAAAGCCCATCAGCAACCCGCGCAGCACGGAGCGCCCGCCGACGGCGGAAATGATCGTCAGGGCGAGGAAGATCAGCCCGCTCATCTCGGGCGGGCCGAAGCGCAGGGCGATGGCCGCCAGAGGCTCGGCGACGAAGAGCAGGACGAGGCAGCTGAAGACGTTGCCGTAGATGCTGGCGTAGAGCGCCATCTTCAGGGCCTTTCCGCCCTGGCCTTTCTTCGCCAGGGGGAAGCCGTCCAGCACCGTCGCGGAGGCCGCCGGGGTGCCCGGTATGTTGAACAGGATGGCGGAAATCGACCCGCCGAAGATACCGCCCTGATAGACCCCGAGCAGCAGCATCATCGATGGGATGGGGCTGAGAACGAAGGTCAGGGGAATCAGCGCGGCGATGGCGACGGTCGGCCCCAGTCCGGGAATGGCGCCGATGATGATGCCGATGGCGATGCCGGAAAGCGTGCAGATCACCACCAGCCAGTCGCCGAGCAGAGAGGCACCGGAAAGCACGTTCTCAATCACGATCGACCTACTATGGAAGCGGGAGTTGCAGGACCTGGACGGCGAAGGCCCAGGTGCCCAGGGGAACCACCACGGCGAAAGCGGCGATCGTCAGCGCGCGGCGTTCGCCGAAAAGGAACATTACCGCCGCCACCGCGGCGGCGGAGGCGGCGAGAAACCCGGCCCACGACATCAGAGCCGCATAGCCGACGATGACCGCGCCCACGGCCCAGGACTTGGGGCAGCCGAAGACCCGGGACGCCGCATCCGCGGCCGGGTTTGCCGCGGGCTCGGGCGCCGCCGGGGCGGCGTTCTTCTTCCGTCGCCGTTCGAAGCGTTCGGCGGCGAGGATCAGCGCGGCGATCAGGGCGACCGCCCCGGCCAGCAGATCGGGAAAAAGGCGCGGGCCGATCTGCCCCTTCGGGACGAAGGAAACCGGAACCGTCTCGGGAATGATGGCGGCGCACATCAGGACCCCGAACGCCAGGAATGCGTATACCGTAATTCGATCGTTCATATTGCCTCACCCACCGGGGCAGGACCCCGGCCACAGGAAAATGGCCACATCGGGGGAAGGCGCCGACGCTTTCCCCCGCCCGGATGACCTTATTCGTGCAGGCCCAGATCGGTGATGGCCTTCTTGTAGGCGAGGGCGTTCTTGACGATCAGCTTGCCGAAAGCTGCGCCGTCCATCAGCCGGACCGGCTGGTGGACCTTGTCCATGAACTCCTTGAACTCGGGCGTCGCAGCGGCCTGCATGAAGGCGGCTTCCAGCTTGGCGCGGATATCCTCGGGCAGATTCGCCGGGGCTACCAAGCCCACCACCGAGGGGAACTCCCAATCGTAGCCCAGTTCATGCCAGGTGGGGACATCGGGAATCTCCGGATCGCGGGAGACGTCCATATCGGCGAGGACCCGGACCTTTCCGGCCTTGACGTAATCGGCATAGGCCGGGACCAGGGCCATCGACACATGGCCGCCGAGAAGCGCGGCGGTGGCGGGCGACTGCCCCTTGAACGGAACGTGGGTGAACTTGGCCCCGGTCAGGTGCTCGAGGTAGAGGAAGCTGATATGAGCACCGGCGAAGGTTCCGGCGGTTCCATAGGTGATGGTGCCGGGGTTGGCCTTGGCGTCGGCGATGAGGTCGGCCATCGTCTTCCATTTCGACGAGGCAAGCACGACGACGCCGTGGTGGGGGCCGGAGTAGTTGAGGATCGGGGTCAGGTCCTTGGCCGGGTCGTATCCGACGTCGCGCAGGCCGGGGGTGATGAACGCCGGGGAGGAGGTGATCGCGCCCAGGGTGTAGCCGTCGGGCTTGGATCGGGCGACCGTGCCGATGGCGATGGTGCCGCTGCCGCCCGGCTTGTTCTCGATGACGATGGGCTGCTTGAGAGTCTTTTCGACGATCGACCCCAGTTTCCGGAAGGAAACGTCGGTGGTTCCGCCTGCCGCGAAGGGAATCAAAACCTTGATCGGCTGGGACGGATAATCCGCGGCCATCGCAGACGATGCCGGAAGAGCGACCAGCGCAGACAAGAAGACACCAGCTAAATACTTAAATTTCATGGGTGTTCCTCCGTGTATATATTGTTATATTGCCCGGTATTCCAGGGTGTTTGCAGCTTTTCACTACAAATCACCGCAATAATTGGCCATTGTTATCATGGCTGCAATCTTGCGGGTTTCATATTCTTACAAAAAATGGGTATCATACGATAGATATATATTCAAATTCATATTCATAATGAACAAGATGAGATTTTCTAATGACCGTCCATCCGCCGCATGGAGGGGCAGATCATTGCCGGACGGGCGGGCACACCGCGGCGAACAGGGCGGCGGGCTCGCCGCCGCCGGTCCACGCCTCGGGCGGCGGCAGGCCGTCTTCCGGCCGCGTTGCCGGGGCGCGGCGATGGCCCGCGCAGTCGACGAACTGCCGCATCGCGATGACCTCGGCGTTGCGCGCGATGAGCAGCGTGCGCGCCACGTAGACGCCGGGGGTTTCCGGGTTGGCCAGCGTGGCGGCGCGGTCCGCCACCACCAGGGAGCCGGTGCGCGGCCAGGCGTGGGTCCAGAACTCCAGGGTGGAGGTCTCGGGCAGGCGCAGCACCACGGTCATCTGCGGCGGCAGGGCGGCGGCGGTGCGCTCCGCCCAGGTGTAGCGCTCCCACTGGGTGTAGGCGAACATGCCGAGCCCCGCGGCGGCGAGCAGCGCCGCCATCGGCGCGCGCCGTCCGAAGAGGCGGAAGGCGAGCAGCGCCGCCCCGGCGGCGGCGAAGGCGACGCAGGCGGCGACGATCAGGGTGAACAGCATCGGGGTCTCCCTCTCACAGCAGGTCGCGCAGCGGCGCGGGGGCCTTGCCGCTGCAGGCGGCGGCTTCGGCAAGGAACAGCTCGGCGCAGGCGAGCGCATCGGCGAGCGCGTCGTGGCTTCTGTGGCGCGGCAGGCCTCGGCGGCGGCGGCAGGAGGAGAGGCGCAGCTCGCCGCTGGCGAGCACCGCGTTGCCGCGGGTGCCGTTGCGCTTCGCCAGCGCCAGGGTGTCCACCCACGGCGTCACCAGCGGGTGGCCATAGGCGGCGCGGCAGGCCCGCGACAGGAAGGCGCGCTCCACCGCCGCATGATGGGCGATGGGAATGCGCCCGGCAAGCGCGGCGAGCAGGCGCGCGAGTGCGGCATCAAGCGGTCCCGCTGCGGCGAGGCGGTCGTCCAAGAGGCCGTGCACCTTGGCCGCCGCATCGCCCACCGGGCGGCCGGGGCGTACCAGCAGGCGTTCCGCCGCGGCGAGGCGCACCCGGCCTTCGATCACCGGGACGAAGCCGATGCTGACGATCTCGTCGTCGCGGGCCAGGCCGGTGGTCTCGATGTCCACGGCGAGAAACTCGGCGCGGGTATAGGGGGTGTCGGCGGTGGGGGTATCGACGCGGTAATAGGACTTGAGCGGGCCGGGCGGGCAGCGCGCCGCGAGAATCCATCGGGTGAGGTCGGTGCCGAAAAGCCGGGTCCACATCTTCAGAAGCGGCTGAGCTGATAGGCGGAGGCCATGGACGCCTGCATCTCCTTGACCACCTGGAAGGCGCTTTTCAGGTTGCCGCGTTCGAATCCCGACAGCGTCTTGGGGTCGAGGAAGTTGTCCGGCGGCGCACCGTCGCGGATTTGCCGCGCCTGGTGCTTGAGGCGGGCGAGACCGATGAATTCCAGGGCGTCTTTCAGGTCCATCGCGCCCTGGCGGCTGATCTCTCCGGCTTCGGCGGCGGCGAGCAGGCGCTCCTGGGTGTTGGCCGCGGCGATCCCGGCGGAGAGCGCGTGCACCCGCGCCATGTCGACGATCGGCACCGCGCCGCTGTGCTTGAGGTCCAGCGTGTTGTCGTGCGCCCCGTCGGAAACCAGCACGAAGCCGCGGAAAAAGCCGATGGGCGGCGCGTGGTGCATCGCGTTGGCCGCCATGTGGGCGAGGAAGATGCGGTTTTTGCGGCTTTGTTCCAGAACGTCGCGGGAAAGCGTCTCCCACAGCGCCGCCTCGCCGCCGACGCAGCGCAGGTCGAAAAAGATGCACGACAGCATCAGCGCCCTCGGCTCCGGCTCGAGAATCCACCGCTCGAAATACGTCCGCCAGGCCGCCAGCGGCTGCCGCCAGCGCGGCGTCACCGCCATCATCTCGCCGGGGCAATAGGCATAGCCGCAGGCGGCGAGCCCATCGACGACGAAGCGGGAAAGCGCGGCGAAATAGCCGCCGTGTTCCGCCGCATCGAAGCGGTCGTCGAGGAGCAGGCAGTTGTCCTGATCGGAGACCGCGGTCTGCTCCTGCCGCCCCTGCGAGCCTGCGGCGAGCCAGGCATAGGGCGCAGGCGGCGGTCCCAGCTCCGCCTCCGCCAGGCGCAGAAGGGCGCGCGTCACCGCATCGGTGACCGCGGTGACCACCTGGCCGACGCTGTGGGCGGTGGCTCCGGCCTCGGCCATCTGCGCCGCCACCTGCGGCACACGGCGCACCAGGGGCGGCAGTTCGGTGGCATCGGCGGCGGCGTGCACGGCGCGGGTGATGGCGAGCGGCGAAAGGGTCTGCGCCTCGGCGAGGACGGAGGAGGAGAGGCAGCCGACGAGGCGGCCCTTGTCCAGCACCGGCAGGTGGTGGATGCCGCGGCGACTCATCAAGAGCAGCGCGGCGAACGAGGGGTCCGACGCCTGCACGCACAGCGGCTGCGGCGACATCACGGACTCCACCGGCTCTTCGCCGCTGCGCCCCGCGGCCACCACCTTGCCGCGCAGGTCGCGGTCGGTGAGGATGCCGACCAGTTCGCCGCCTTCGACAATGAGGGCGGAGCTCACCCGCTCCGCCTGCATCGCCGCCGCGGCCTCGCGGATGGAGGCGCCGCGCGGTACGGTGACCGGGCCGCGGGTGAGCAGATCGCCGACGCTGCGCGACAGGAGGTCGAAGCTCTTGTGTTCGGGGGCCGCCTCGATCGCGGCGGCGAGGCCGCCGCCGTTGAACGCTGCGAACGCGCCGCCGAAGGCCGGGTGCTCCCGGCGCAGCGCGGTAAAGGTCTCGGCGGGCAGCAGATAGACCAGGCAGTCCTCGATCGCGGCGGTGCGGCTGCCCGCCACCCCGCCGCGCAGCAGGTCGGCAAGGGCGAAGCATTCGCCCTCGGCGGCGCGGCCGAGCAGGCGGCCGTCGGCGGCGCGGCTCTCCACCGCGCCGGTACGGACGATGTGCAGGTGGGCAAGCGGCGCGCCGGGCGCGAGCACGGCGGCGCCCTTGCGCACGTAGGCGATTTCGATGGCCCGCGCCGCCGCGGCGCGCGCGTCTTGCGGCAGCAGGTCGAATGGGTGGTGCGCCCCCAGGAAGTCCTGAACCTCGGCGATTTCCGGCGTCACGGCGTTTCCCCCCGGTGCGGCGGGCGAACCCCGCGAGGGGGTTCGCCCAGGTGCGTTGCGATGCGCAGCCTCAGTGGCTGTGCGCGCTGCCCGCGCCCGCGGGCAGGCGGATGTTCTCGACCAGGTCCTGCACCTCCTTCGGCGGGCGCGCGGTGAGCTTGCTCACCACGAAGGTCACGCCGAAGTTGAGTACCGCGCCGACCGTGCCGATGCCCTCCGGCGAGATGCCGAACAGCCAGTTCTCGGGCACGTTCTTCGCCATCGGCGCGATGAAGATCCCCTTGAAGTAGAGGATGTAGCCGAAGGTGAAGACCAGACCGGTGAGCATCCCGGTGACGGCGCCCTCGCGGGTCACCGACTTCGAGAAGATGCCCATCAGGATCGCCGGGAACAAGGAAGCCGCCGCCAGACCGAAGGCGAAGGCCACCACCTGCGCGACGAAGCCGGGCGGGTTGTAGCCGAGGTAGCCGGCGATGCCGATCGCCACCGCGGCCGCGATGCGCCCGACCATGAGTTCCTGCTTCTCCGACATATTGGGTGTCAGAGCGCCCTTGAACACGTCGTGCGAGATCGCCGAGGAAATCACCAGCAGCAGCCCCGCCGCGGTGGAGAGAGCCGCCGCGATGGCGCCCGCGGCGACGAGCGCGATCACCCAGTCCGGCAGTCCGGCGATTTCCGGATTGGCCAGCACCATGATGTCGCGGTCCACCTTGAGCTCGCTGCCCTTCCAGCCGAAGGATTCCGCCTTGGCGGCGAAGGCCGGGTTGGCGTCGTTGTAGTACTGGATGCGGCCGTCGCCGTTCTTGTCGGTGAACTTGATGAGGCCGGTCTCCTCCCAGCGCTTGAACCAGTCCGGGCGCTGTTCGTAGACGATGTTGGAGCTGGCCTCGCCGACCGCGCCGTGCTGGATGGTGGTGGTGAGGTTGTAGCGCGCCATCGCGCCCACCGCCGGGGCGACGGTATAAAGCAGCGCGATGAACACCAGCGCCCAGCCCGCCGAGGTCCGCGCGTCGCGTACCTTCGGCACGGTGAAGAAGCGCACGATCACGTGCGGCAGGCCCGCCGTGCCGATCATCAGCGCCATGGTGATGGCGAAGATGTCGATGGTGCTCTTGTTGCCCGAGGTGTAGGCGGCGAAACCGAGGTCGGTAACCACGGTATTCAGCCTGTCGAGCAGATGCCCGCCGCCGTCGGAAAGCGAAGCGCCGAGGCCGAGCTGCGGCAGCACGTGCCCGGTGAGCTGCACCGAGATGAAGATCGCCGGGATGGTGTAGGCGATGATCAGCACCACGTACTGCGCCACCTGGGTGTAGGTGATGCCCTTCATCCCGCCGAGCACCGCGTAGACGAACACCACGCCCATGCCGACGATCAGGCCGGTGGTGATTTTCACCTCGAGGAAACGCGAGAACACGATGCCGACGCCGCGCATCTGTCCGGCGACGTAGGTGAAGGAGATGAAGATCAGGCAGACCACCGCCACCAGGCGCGCGCCCTTGGAGTAGTAGCGGTCGCCGATGAACTCGGGGACGGTGAACTTGCCGTACTTGCGCAGATAAGGCGCAAGCAGCATGGCGAGCAGCACGTAGCCGCCGGTCCAGCCCATCAGGTAGACCGAGCCGCCGTAGCCGAGAAAGGCGATGAGGCCGGCCATGGAAATGAACGACGCCGCCGACATCCAGTCGGCGCCGGTGGCCATGCCGTTGGCGATGGGATGCACGCCGCCGCCCGCAACATAGAACTCGCCGGTGCTGCCGGCGCGGGACCAGAAGGCGATGCCGATGTAGACGGCGAAGGAAAGGCCGACGACGATGTAAGTGAGAAGTGTGAGATCCATGTCTGTCTCCTCAGCCTTCATCGACGCCGTGGTCGCGGTCGATGGCGTTCATCCGCCGCGCGTAAAAGAAGATCAAAGCGATGAATACGTAGATGGAGCCCTGCTGGGCGAACCAGAAACCGAGCTTGTAGCCTCCGAGGCTGATGGAGTTCATCGCATCGACGAAGAGGATGCCGAAGCCGTAGCTGACGACGAACCAGACGAAGAGGCAGCCCAAAATCAGCTTGGTGGAGGCCGACCAATAGGAGGCGGCGATGGCGGCTTTGTCCGACGAATCAATATGTGTCTTCATTCCGTCAAGTCTCCAGGTTGTCCCTATTCTCGTGGTCTTGCTCCGATGTGCGGAGGGGCCCCGGCGTACACCGTGGCCCTGGCCGAAAGACATAGGCATTCCCCCGCGGGAAAAAAGGGAGGCATATTTCTTTTGGTTGATATATGAAACCAAAGGGTGCGGTGATCCGTGTGATTTCCGCTTAAAGCGCGAACGCACTCCAGGGCTTCCGCGAAAATCCGAGCGGGATGGAATGCGAAAAAAGCCTTCGCGGATGGAGCGCACACAGGGCGAGTGGCTTCCCAATTCCGGGGCGAAATGCTAGACCATACAAGTGTGGGGTGTTTTTCTCGGATAGTTCCTCAAGGTCGCCGTTCATGCAGATCTCGGTGCTCAAGGAAGGCTACGTCACCGTGGCCGCCGTCCAGGGGAGGGTCGATTCCACCAGCTCGGAAGAGGTGGAAAAGCGCGTCGTCGCCCTCTTGCAGCGCGGCGAGAAGCGCCTCGTCCTCGATCTTTCCGGCGTCGACTACATGGCGAGCGTCGGCCTGCGGGTGCTGCTGACCGCGGCGAAGAAGAGCTCCGCGGTAGAGGCGCGCCTGGTGCTTGCCGCGCCCACCGACTTCGTGCGCGAAATTCTCACGATGACCGGTTTCCTGAACTATTTCGAAGTGTTCGACAGCGCAACGGCGGCGGTTGCGGCGCTGAAGGACTGAGTCCGAGGGCGCGGGAGGGCCCGATCATGACGCTTGCCATCCGCATCGATTCCACGCCCGTCGTCGTCACTCTGCCCGAGCGCCTCGACGGCGCCAACGCCTCCGAAGCGGAGGCCGACCTCGCCCCGGTGCTCGCCGCGGCGCGCACCACGGTGATCGACGCCTCGCGCTGCGCCTACATCTCCAGCGCCGGGCTGCGCCTGCTGCTCATCCTCGCCAAGCGGCTGACCCCTGCGGGCGGCAAGGTGCTGATCGCCGGGATGTCGCCGGATCTGATGGAGATCATGCGGATCACCGGCTTCGACCACCTGTTCGTCTTCCATCCCACGCTCGAGGACGCCATCGCCGCCGGAGGCTGAGATGTTCAGAGTCGACGGCTATCCCACGCATACCCACGGCGCGTTCAAGCTCCGCGCGGGGAAACCCTTGCCCTTTGGCGCAAGCATCGTTGCGGGCGGGGTGAACTTCTCGGTGTTCTCGCGCTTCGCCACGGCGTGCGACCTGGTGCTTTTCCATAAGCACGAGGCGGAGCCCTTCGCGATCATTCCCTTCCCCGACTCCTTCCGCACCGGCAACGTCTTCGCGATGACGGTGTTCGACCTCGACTACGAAAACGTCGAATACGGCTATCGCATGGACGGCCCGTCCGACCCCGCCGCCGGGCACCGCTTCGACCGCGGCAAGGTTCTGCTCGATCCCTATGCGCGCTCGATCAGCGGCCGCAACGTTTGGGCCGAGACGCCGGACTGGAGCCGCCCCGCGCAGTTCCGCGGCGGCATCGTGCCCGACGACTTCGACTGGCAGGACGAAAAGCCGCTGGAAACCCCCTTCGGCGATCTGGTGATCTATGAGGCGCACGTGCGCGGCTTCACCCGCCACCCGTCCTCCGCGGTGCGCCACCCCGGCACCTATGCCGCCCTGCGCGAGAAGATTCCCTACCTCAAGGAGCTCGGGGTCAACTGCGTCGAGCTGATGCCGGTGCACGAATTCGACGAGTTCGAGAACAGCCGCCGCCATCCGCAAACCGGCGAGATGCTGCTCAACTACTGGGGCTACGGCACAATCGGCTTCTTCGCGCCGAAGGCCGGTTTCGCCGCCACCGGCGGCCTCGGCTTGCAGGTGGACGTGTTCAAGGCGATGGTG
>JBFWJB010000047.1:0-13163 GCA_050253435.1 Rhodospirillaceae bacterium | reverse complement strand
TTCGTTGAATTCGTAAAATGAATTGATTGAATGTTGAGAATTCTAATATAGAATAGCACCTCCCTTCCCCTTCCGGAGACGGTCATGGAAATCCGCACCCTGCGCGCCTTTGCCGAAGTGGTCCGCCAGGGCGGCTTTTCCGCCGCGGCGCAGACTCTGTTCTCCACCCAATCGACGGTGAGCAAGGCGGTGAAGCAGCTGGAGGACGAGATCGGCCTGCCGCTCTACGACCGGGTACGCATGGCCCCCACCGCGGCGGGCGAGATCGTGCTGAGGCGGGCCCGCGCCATCCTGGCGGAACGCGACGACCTGTTGCGCGAGCTGGACGAACTGCGCGGGCTGAAGCGCGGCGAGCTGCGCCTCGGCATCTCGCCGATCGGCGGCGGCGCTCTGTTCGCGCCCTTGTTCGCGGTGTTCCGCCGCACCTATCCGGACATTCACATCCACCTGGAGGAACACGGCAGCAAGCGGCTGGAAGAGCTGGTGACCTCCGGCGAGGTGGAGCTTGCGGTTTCGCTGCTGCCCGCCGGGGAAGGCCTCACCTTCCAGCCGGTCCGCACCGAGCCGATGGTGGCGATTCTGCCGCCCGGCCACCCCGCGGCGGACCACGCGGCGGTGACGCTGGAGGAGATCGGCGCCACCCCGGTGGTGCTGTTCGACGCCGCGTTTGCGGTCAACCGCATCATCGCCGACGCCTACCGCCACCGCGGACGCACCCTCGCGGTGGCGGCGCGCAGCGGACAGATGGATTTCATGGTGCAGCTGGTCGCCGCCGGGCTGGGGGTCGCCTTCCTGCCGCGGATGATGGCGGACGAGCACCGCCACCCGGCCACCACCCAGGCATTGCTCGACGAGCCGGGCACCGACTGGCGGCTCGCCCTGGTGTGGCGGCAAAACGCCTATCTTTCCGCCGCGGCGCGCGCCTGGCTGGCGCTCACCGCCGAGGTCTACCCGCCCGACTGAGCGAGAATGTCCGCATCCGGTACGATGCGCAGCGGCAACAGGTCGCTGCCGGTGGTGATGATCGGCGAGGCGTCCACCCGCACGTTCGCCGCCGCATAACGCCCGGCCACCGAGAAGGTGCCGACCTGCACGTGCAGGCCCTCGATCACCGGCAGGGGGAAGAGCTCCTGGAAGATCTGGTTGCGGTCGCCGAAGCGCCCTGCGGTCTCCGCCACGCGGCCGGTTTTCACATCGACGATGCTGATGTTGGAGCCGCAGCGCCCGACGATCGGCTTCACCACATAGCCCTTCTTCTCCAGCTTCGGGGTGAGGTCGAAGGCGGTGTTCAGCAGGTAGGGGTGCTTCGGGTACATATCCCAGAGGATCGGCAGGATCGCCTTGTTGCTGGGGATCAGGGTCCACAGCGGCTCGAACACCATCACGTCCGGGCCGAGCAGCACGTCGGCGAGGCGCGGCGGGCGGTTGGGATCGCGGGCGCGGTGCAGGCGCACGTCCTCCTCGTCGGCGGCGCACTCGGCGCGAATCTGGTCGATCGCCGTCTCCCACGCCCAGGTCTTCCACACCCAGCGGATCGCCTCGCCTTCCGCGTCCACCACCTGGCCGCCCTCGCCCCAGCGCAGACCGGAAACGCCGGTGATCACCTTGCAAGGAATCCCCGCCGCCTCGATCGCCGCCTTCATGAACAGGGCGTGGTAGGTTTCCTCCGCATCGTGGTCGCGCATGATGTGCAGGGTGCCTTCGATGCCCGCGGTCCGCCACGCCGCGATCAGGTCCGGGTGCAGTTCCGCGCCGGAACAGCGGCCCTCGGTGCAGTCGTAGTGGTGCGCCCAGGCGCACTGCACGCGGCCGCACTCCATGTGGCAGGAGGCGGAATCCGCGTTGTATTCGTAGACCTTCAGTCCCCGCTCCGAGAGCGAGAAGTCGAAGCGCCCGGTGATCATCCGGGTGCGGCGGTTCTCCCACGAGCGGCGCAGCCGCGGCCACAGCACCGGCGGCAGGTTGAAGCGCTTCAGCAGCTCGTCGTCCTGCAGCACCGCATGGGTGGCGTGCAGGAACATCGCGTGCAGTTCGTTGGTGGCGCGCTTGAGCTCGCGCTCCGCGGTCTCGCCGATGAGGAAGTAGCGGCGCTCGTTCTCCGGGTGGCTGGCCATCCGGCTGCCGCCCATGCCCGCCATGTAGGCCGCCTCCTCCGGCACCGCGGGGTTCAGCCACACCGCGCCTTCCGGCGGCTTCGGCGCGACGGCGCGAGGGATCAGGTTGAACAGCCTCGGCTCGGCGTCGGCGATGGTTTCCGCATGCGTCGGGTCGTCGGTCTGGATCACCCAGCCGAGCACCGTGGCGTCGCCGAAGGTGCACTCCACCCAGTAGGAGCCGTCCGCCCCCACCTTGGCCCGCAACTCGCGGGAATAGGTCCGGCCCGGAGGCCAGGGGCGGTTGTCGACGTTCTGCTCGGCGACGCGCACCCGGTCGGGGAAGACCTCGGTGACCACCGCCACGTGGCCGGTGACGACGAACTCCCCGCCCTCGTTCCAGATCAGCAGCGCGCCGGGTTCCGGCCGGCGCTTCGCGCCATTGCGGAAGGATTTCAACGGGTGCAGTGCGCCGCTTTCCACCTCGCGCAGGGCGCGCAGCTGGAAGATGTCGTAAGCCATGGCGACGTCGCGGAAAATCAGGCCCTGGGTCTGATACAGCCAACGCCGGGCGAACTCCACGCACTGCCACTTGTGGCCCATGGTGATGCCGTCCACGACGTGGCGGAAGGCGGCGCGGTTGGGATACTCCAACGGGTCGGCGGTGTCGTAGTCGGAGGAATAGACCGGCACGCCGCCCGGCGCATGGCCGAGAACGGTGCCGAATTTGGCGGGCGGAAGATCGGAAACGGACATGACGGAACTCTGACCAACGAAAACCGGCTTTCGAGATGGGATGCCCCAGCGCGAAAAGCCAGATACGACGCATTTTCCGCAATTCCGCAATGGCGCATTCGTTGCGAAGGGGATAAAAAGGCCGCTCGGTCGATGCGGCGAGCCGCCGGGACTCCCCGGTTGCCATCGATCCATCCTGTGGCCGGCGCGGCCAGAACGCGAAAACGCGGCACCGCGCCCTTGCTTCTGCTTTTTCGAGACACATCCGCAACAGGGATTCTGCAATGAACCGCATCGTCTATCTCAACGGCGACTGGATGCCGGAAAACGAGGCCAAGGTGTCGATCTTCGACCGCGGCTACGTATTCGGCGACGCGATCTACGAAGTCACCGCCGTGGTCGGCGGCAAACTGGTGGACTACGCCGGGCACGCTGCGCGCCTGCAGCGCTCGATCGGCGAGGTCGGCATCGTCTGCCCGCTGCCCGCCGACGAGCTGCTCGCCGTGCACCGCGAAATCGTCAAGCGCAACAACCTGGACGAAGGGCTGATCTACCTTCAGATCTCGCGCGGCGCGGCCGACCGCGACTTCCACTTCCCGGAAGACCCGAAGCCGACGCTGTCGCTGTTCACCCAGGCCAAGAAAGTGCTGGAGAACCCCAACTACGAGACCGGCATTTCGGTGATCACCGTGCCGGACATCCGCTGGGGCCGCCGCGACATCAAGACGGTGCAGCTGCTCGCGCCGTCGATGGCGAAGATGGAGGCGCAGAAGCAGGGCGCCGACGACGCTTGGCTCTACGAGGACGGCTTCATCACCGAATCGACCTCCTCCTCCGCGCACATCGTCAATGCCCAGGGCGTTCTGATCACCCGGCAGTTGAGCACCCGCATCCTGCACGGCATCACCCGCCGCTCGATTCTCGACCTCGCGCGCGAGGCGGGCATTGCCGTGGAGGAGCGCCCCTTCACCGTCGAGGAAGCGAAGGCGGCGAAGGAGGCCTTCATCACCTCGGCGACGCAGTTCGCCATTCCGGTGGTGCGCATCGACGGCAAACCGGTCGGCGACGGCAAGCCCGGCCCGGTGGGCAAGAAGCTGCATCAGCTCTACCTCGAACACCGCGTCGCCACCGCGATCTGAGCGGCGCGCCCCACGCAGAAGCCCCGGGTTGCCGCCCGGGGCTTTTTTCATGCCGAATCCGCGCTCTACCGGATTGCCTTGGCGCCGGCCAGATCCTACCTTGTTGCGAGATGCTCGCAATGAGACGGGAGGATTTGGCAATGAGCGGCACGCGACGCGAAACCGACGCCATGGGCGCCGTCGAGGTTCCGGCGGAGAAGTACTGGGGGGCGCAGACCGAACGCTCCCTGCACCACTTCCACATCGGCAACGACCGCATCCCCATCGAGATCATCCACGCCCAGGCGCTGATCAAGGTCGCCGCGGCGGAGGTCAACCGCGACCTCGGCCTGTTGCCCGCCGAACTCGCCGACCTCATCGTCCGCGCCGGCACCGAGGTCGCCGAGGGTAAGCTCGACGCCCACTTCCCCCTGCACGTGTGGATGACCGGCTCCGGCACCCAGTCCAACATGAACGTCAACGAGGTGATCTCCAACCGCGCCATCGAGATGACCGGCGGCGCGATGGGCTCGAAGAAGCCGATTCACCCCAACGACCACGTCAACATGTCGCAGTCGTCCAACGACGCCTTCCCCACCGCCGTCACCATCGCCGCGGCGCGGATGATCCACGGCCGCACCCTGCCCGCGCTTAAGCGCCTGCGCGACGCCCTGGACGAAAAGGCCAAGGCCTGGGCGCACATCGTCAAGATCGGCCGCACCCACATGCAGGACGCGGTGCCGATGACGCTGGGGCAGGAATTCTCGGGCTATGCGGGGATGCTGGCGGACAACGTGGAGCGCCTGGAA
This sequence comes from Rhodospirillaceae bacterium, assembly GCA_050253435.1. Taxonomy (GTDB): domain Bacteria; phylum Pseudomonadota; class Alphaproteobacteria; order Rhodospirillales; family Rhodospirillaceae; genus Oleispirillum. The sequence continues at coordinate 8,408 of JBFWJB010000047.1, read as the reverse complement.
TTCGCCCTCAAGGGGCTGATGCGCCTGGCGCTCGGCGGCACCGCCCTCGGCACCGGGCTCAACGCGCCCAAGGGCTTCGCCGAGAAGTCGGCGGCGCGCCTCGCCGCGCTCACCGGCCTGCCCTTCGTCACCGCGCCCAACAAGTTCGTGGTGATGGGCGCGCACGACGACATGGTGATGGCCTCCGGCGCGCTGCGCACGCTTGCCGTCTCCCTCTACAAGATCGCCAACGACATCCGCCTGCTCGGCTGCGGCCCGCGCGCCGGGTTCTTCGAGCTGGAGCTTCCGGCCAACGAGCCCGGCTCGTCGATCATGCCGGGCAAGGTCAACCCGACGCAGTGCGAGGCGATGGCCATGGTCGGCGCGCAGGTGATCGGCCTCGACGTCGCCACCGGGCTTGCGGGCGCGGGCGGCCTGCTGGACATGAACGTCTACAAGCCGATGATGGGCTTCAACATCGTCGAATCGGCGCGCATGCTGGGCGATGCGATGAACGCCTTCACCGAGTTCTGCGTCGTCGGGATGAAGGCCAACGAAAAGAAGATCGCCGCCTCGGTGGAGCAGTCGCTGATGCTGGTCACCGCTCTCTCCCCGGTGATCGGCTACGACAAGGCCTCGGAAATCGCCCACCACGCCTATGAGCACGACATGACGCTCAAGGCCGCGGCGCTGGAACTCGGCTACGTCACCGCCGAACAGTTCGACCGGGCAGTGGTCCCCGCCGCGATGACCGGCGAGGGCTGACCCCCCGCACGCTCCGGGCGCCCTCTTGGCAAGGGGGCGCCCGGCTGCTATGTTCTCCTTATGTTCTAAGAACGAGGACGGCATGGCGGCACAGCCCGAAAACCGCGTGCGCAAAATCATCCATATCGACATGGACGCCTTCTATGCGGCGGTGGAGCAGCGGGACGACCCGGCCCTGCGCGGCAAGGCGATCGCGGTGGGGCGCGACCGCATGCGCGGCGTCGTCGCCACGGCAAGCTACGAGGCGCGGGCCTTCGGCGTGCATTCGGCGATGCCGTCGGTGACCGCGCGGCACAAGTGCCCGGAGTTGATCTTCGTGGAACCGCGCTTCGACGCCTACAGGGCGGTCTCTCACCAGATTCGCGGCATCTTCGCCCGCTACACCGCGCTGATCGAACCGCTCTCCCTGGACGAGGCGTACCTGGACGTCACCGACGCCGCAGGCGACGCCTCCGCCACCGCCATCGCCGAAGAGATCCGCGCCGCGATCCGCGCGGAAACCGGGCTCACCGCCTCCGCCGGGGTTTCCTACAACAAATTCCTCGCCAAAATCGCCTCGGACCTCCGCAAACCCGACGGCCTGTTCGTCATCACGCCGCAGATGGGGCCGGGCTTCGTCGCCTCCCTGCCGGTGCGCAAGTTCCACGGCATCGGCCCGGCCACGGCGGAAAAGATGCTGGCCCTGGGGATCGCCACGGGGGCCGACCTCGCCGCGCGCGCGCTGCCCTTCCTGACGCAGCACTTCGGCAAGGCGGGGGCCTTCTATTACTGGATCGCGCGCGGCATCGACGACCGCCCGGTGCGCCCCGACAGGGAGCGCAAGTCCATCGGCACGGAGACCACCTTCGCGGCGGACATCGCCACGCCGGAAGACGCGCAGGCCGCCCTGCGCCCCCTCGCCGCCAAGGTGTGGGGGCAGACCCGGGCGCTGCGCCTTTCCGGCCGCACCGTCACGCTCAAGGTCAAATACGCCGACTTCCGCCAGATCACCCGCAGCCACACCGCGCCCTCGGCCATCGCCTCCGCCGCGGAGATGGAAAGCCTGGGGGCCGCCCTGCTCGCACCCCTGTTCCCGGCGCGGAAGGGCATCCGCCTCCTCGGCATCACGCTGTCCGGACTGGAAGAGGAAAGCGCCCCCGCCCCGGCCCAGCTTCGCTTCGCGTTGTGAGTTTTTCGCCGCGCAGCGGCTATCGACCGTCTCGCCGCGGCTTTAACGTCATGGGGTCAAGGGGCCTCCCGGCCCCTTGCGGGTCCGGGCAGCGCCCGGCCTGGTTTTCCTCTCAGAACACCACGAGCCCGCGCTCGGCGAAAACCGTCCGCGCCGCGGCGAGTTGCTGCGGCGTCGGGGTCGGGGTGTCTTCCAGGGCGTAGGGCTTGCCGAGTTCCTTCCACTTGAAAGCGCCCAAGTGGTGCAGCGGCAGGATCTCCACCCGTTCCACCGCCGAACCGAGACCGGCGACGAAGTCGGCGAGCTGCGCGAGGTCGGCGGGGTCGTCGGTCATCCCCGGCACCAGCACGTGGCGGATCCACATCGGCTTGCCGAGGCGCGCCAGGCGCTGCGCGAAGGAAAGTGTGGGCTCCACATCGCAGCCGGTGAGCGTGCGGTGTTTTTCCGGGTCGATGTGCTTGATGTCCAGGAGCGCCAGGTCCATCGCGTCGAACCAGGGATCCGGCAGGTTGCGGTGCAGGAAACCCTGGGTGTCGAGCGCGGTGTGGAGGCGGTAGTCCGCCTTCAGCCGCGCCAGCAGTTCGCCGACGAAGCCCGCCTGCACCAGGGGCTCGCCGCCGCTGACGGTGACGCCGCCGGCGCGGCGCAGGAAGCCCGCATAGGGCGCGACCTCCGCCAGCGCCTCCTCGATGGAGACCCGCCGCCCGCCGCCGACCTTCCAGGTGTCCGGGTTGTGGCAGTAGAGGCAGCGGAACATGCAGCCGGAGAGGAAATAGACGAAGCGCATGCCCGGCCCGTCCACCGCCGCCCCGGTTTCCACCGAGTGGAGGAAGCCGTCGCAGGAGCAGTCCCTCCGCCCGTCGAGGGCGGAGGGGCAGTCCGGATGAGGACAGATGTAGTTCACGGGGTCACATCCGCTGGTGGAAGGTGCGGCTGATCACGTCCATCTGCTGCTCGCGCGACAGCTTGATGAAGTTCACCGCATAGCCGGAGACGCGGATGGTGAGCTGCGGATAAAGCTCCGGATGCTCCATGGCGTCGAGCAGGGTTTCGCGGTTCAGCACGTTGACGTTGACGTGGAAGCCCCCGGCCTCCGCATAGGCGTCCAGGCAGGCCGCGAGGTTGCGCTTGCGGTCATCGAGGGTGCGGCCCAGCGCATCCGGCGTGGCCGAGGCGGTCCAGGAAATGCCGTCGAGCGAACATTCGTAGGGAATCTTCGCCACCGAGGCCCCCGCCGCGACGAAGCCCTTGAGGTCGCGCCCGTTCATCGGGTTGGCGCCGGGGGCGAAGGGGGTGCCGCCGCGGCGGCCGTCCGGGGTGTTGCCGGTCTTCTTGCCGTAGACGACGTTGGAGGTGATGGTGAGGATCGACTGGGTGGGCATGGAGTCGCGGTAGAAGTGCGGCTGCGCCTTGATTTTCGCCATGAAGGTTTCGGCCACCCACACCGCCAGTTGGTCGGCGCGGTCGTCGTTGTTGCCGTAGGCCGGATAGTCGCCCTCGATCTTGAAGTCGGTGGCCAGGCCCGCCGCGTTGCGGACCACCGAGACCTTGGCGTGCTTGATCGCCGAGAGCGAATCCGCCGCCACCGACAGCCCGGCGAGGCCGCAGGCCATGGTGCGCAGGATGTCGCGGTCGTGCAGCGCCATTTCGATGCGCTCGTAGGCGTATTTGTCGTGCATGTAGTGGATGCAGTCGAGCGCCTTGACGTAGGTGGCGGCGAGCCACTCCATCATCGCCTCGTACTTCTCCACCACCTCGGCATAGTCCAGCACCTCGCCCGCAATCGGCGCGAAGCCGTGGGCCACGGTCTCGCCCGACTTCTCGTCCACGCCGCCGTTGATCGCATAGAGCAGCGTTTTCGCAAGGTTGGCGCGCGCGCCGAAGAACTGCATCTGCTTGCCGATGCGCATCGCCGAAACGCAGCAGGCGATACCGTAGTCATCACCCCAGTGCGGCCGCATCAGGTCGTCGTTTTCGTACTGGATGGCGCTGGTCTCGATCGACATTTTCGCCGCATAGGCCTTGAACGCCGCGGGCAGCGCGGTGCTCCAAAGGACCGTGAGGTTCGGCTCCGGCGCCGGGCCGAGGTTGGAAAGGGTGTTGAGGAAGCGGAAGCTGGTCCGGGTGACCAGCGGGCGGCCGTCCTCGCCCATGCCGCCGATGCACTCGGTGACCCAGGTGGGGTCGCCGGAGAACAGCCCGTCGTATTCCGGCGTGCGCAGGAAGCGCACGATGCGCAGCTTGATCACGAAGTCGTCGATCATCTCCTGCGCCTGTTCCTCGGTCAGCAGGCCCGCCGCCATGTCGCGCAGGATGAAGACGTCGAGGAAGGTGGAAACGCGCCCGAGCGACATCGCCGCGCCGTTCTGCTCCTTCACCGCGGCGAGATAGCCGAAGTAGGTCCACTGCACCGCCTCGCGCGCGCTGGTCGCCGGATGGGAGATATCGAATCCGTAAGAGGCGGCCATCTCCTGCAACTCGGCGAGCGCACGGTTCTGCTCGGCCAGTTCCTCCCGCAGGCGGATGGTCGCCTCGGTGAATTCCGCGCCGTCCAGCTCGTGGAATTCACGCTGTTTGTCGCGCCGCAGGAAGTCGATGCCGTAAAGCGCGACGCGGCGGTAATCGCCGATGATGCGGCCGCGGCCGTAGGCATCCGGCAGACCGGTGACGATGCCCGCCTTGCGCGCCGCGAGGATATCCGGCGTGTAGACGTCGAACACCGCCTGATTGTGGTTCTTGCGGTACTTGGTCCACACCTCCTCGACCACCGGGTCGAGGGTATAGCCATAGGCGTGCAGGCCGCTTTCCACCATGCGCAGGCCGCCGTTGGGCATGATCGCGCGCTTCAAGGGCGCATCGGTCTGCAGGCCGACGATGATCTCGTTGGCGCGGTCGATGTAGCCCGGCTCGTGCGCGGTGATCGCCGCGGGGCGGTCGGTGGAGGCGTCGAGAATGCCCTTCTCGCGCTCCGCCGCCAAGAGCGGCGTCAGGGTATCCCAGATGCCGCGGGTGCGCGCGGTGGGACCGGCGAGAAACGCCTCGTCGCCTTCGTAGGGGGTGTAGTTCTTCTGAATGAAGTCGCGCACGTCGACGCGGCGCATCCATTCGCCCGGCGCAAAGCCCTGCCAGGGGTTCATCTGTCTGGTTTCGGTTATTCTTGCGTCCATTTCACCCTCTCTCCGTCCGAACGCCCACAGGGGCGCATGCGGCTGCGCACGATCCGCGCCGTTGCTTCCTCGCCTTCATGTCCACAGAGAGCAGCGCGTCTTCCCTTACGCGCCGTGCCGGGTTTTTCAGCGGCCGTTCTCCTGCGGCCGCCCCCTGGTCTGCTGGGGCGGACGTTACCCCCACTTCAGGGTAGATTTCAACGGAAAATACCCACCCTATTCACGGATAACGAAGCGCCGTTTTTGCCCCGTTTACCGGTAATTTCCTAAGAATGTGCGGCCTTCGTACGCAGGAAAATTCCCGCGCCACCGCATCGGTCCCGCCCCTGGAACAAAGACATATGACCAAATTCCTGGACTTTGAGCGAGACTCGCAGGACTCCGCGGAGAGCTCACTCCGAGGAAGAAACCCGCCTCGATTAAAAATTACCCCTTCGCACCGCCCGGCCCCTTAACCCGGCGACATCACCACCCCTAGGGGTGGTTTCTCTCTCCCCCGCCCCAAAAGGACGAAGCCCCAAGGTTTCCCTTGGGGCTTCGATGGTGGGCGGTACTGGGATTGAACCAGTGACCCCTACGATGTCAAGGCATCCAATCACGTTATCCTTCAACCGCTTAGACCGGTGACTCGGCGCTGCCGCACGCGCGGTTTTCCTGGGGTTCCGCAGGGGCCGCGTATGAGCTGCGTATCACCCACCGAAACCGCCGCGCCGTCGGCGCGCTACGCCATCATCAACCTGATCGAGAAGGCCGGGCACACCCTCGGCCTCTCCCGCCCGATGATCGACCACCTCGCCTATCTCATCCGGCACACCCAGGAGGTGGACTGGCAACCCGGCAACCGCGCCATCGTCTACAAGTCCGTCACCCTCATGGCACGCGACCAGGGCATCGGCGAACGGCAGATCAACAACCGTGAGCGGGAACTGATCGACACCCTGAACCTAGAACACGCCCCCTCCGGCAATTTCCGCCGCTACGGCTACCGCGACAAGGAGACGGGCCGCATCCTCCGCGCCTTCGGCATCGACATCACGGCACTGAAAAGCCGCCTCCCCGCCCTGGAAACCGCCCTGGCGGAGCAGGAAGCGGCGGAGGCCCGCTGGCGCGACCGCAAACACGAACTCTCCGGCCTCAAGGGCCGCATCCGCAAGCTGATGGACGCCGCCACGGCCCAAGGCCTCGGCAGCACCGCCGAAGCCCTCCAGGCCCGCTACGCGGGCTATCTCGGGCGCATCCGCGCCGAGACCACGACACAGGAAATCGAACGCCGCATCCTCTGCGCCCGCGCCCTCAAGGACGCCCTGGAACGCGCCCTCCTCCTGGGGAAAACCGCCGAACAACCGGTGAAAACTTCCGACACGTCGGAACCCGACTTCCGACACAAAGACTCTTCAATTGACCTTCATACAACTGATGAATCAGTTGAGGCGGCACGCCCTGTGGATATCCACACGCAGCCACAATCAACGCCGCTCTTCCCTCTCCGTGCCCACATTCCAGAAACTTACCGAATAGAGTCATCACAAACCAACGCCTACGCAAACACACCACGAGCAACAGACGGAATACAGCGCCCTCGGGCTGGGGCACTTCCGCCTCAATGGCTCAAATGCGCCCCTTCCAGCAACATCATACTGAGCCATCCAACCATCATACGACACACCATGTTGTGAAACCCAACTCAGCAACCACCTCATATTGACTACCCCTTTGGAGATCGATAGCTTTAATGAATATCCTTGGCTAAGGCTCTACTTTCTGCTGGATAAAAGCTCCATGCCAGGTCGCCTTTCACATTAACGACAAACAAACATACCCGGACAATCGTCATGATAGATAAAAATAAAATACTAAATGCACGAGAAAAAAGAGCCACCTCACCATCGACGCCAAACGTTGACAATAAAGACAAAAATCATTCTTCAGAAATATTACTACTTCTTGGCAAGAGGATAGAAAAACTGCTGTTCGTTGGCTTTATGCTTACATCAATAAGTATAGTTGAATTATACTTCTCAAGCGCATTGAAACAATTCTCTGATGATAAAATACAACTCGCCGCATCAATACTTATTGATGATCTTGAAAAACAAATTCCATCTTTGTCAAAAGATTACACATCATTAAATGATATAAAAAACAAACGCCCGTCATATGTGGATAAAAACAACAATACACCTGAAAATAAAATCAGAAAAAAACTTGGCATTCCTCAGAAAAACCCAAAAAATAAAAGCGGTAACATTACAGACACACAGCCTAAGCCTACCTACGATCAACGCATAAGCCAAATGTTATCTAATTTAAGAGGGCGTATCGGCATCCTCCCTCCCGAGATCACACAAATATGTAACTGGAAAACCCCACCAAATAAAATTTTGGATAATTTAAAAGAGATTCGCACAAAACAGGAGAGTAAGCCCATAAATATTTGGGGAATAACTGCGCCAAGACTAATTGAACTTGGATATGGTAGCGCTATTTTCCAATTTAAATATGAAATTATACTAATTGTACTGATGTCCGTACTATCCCCGCTGATATGTGGATGGCTAACATCACTCTACATGACGAGACAGAGAGAGCTTCATGAGATTTCAATAAGCTGTGACTATAAAAACAGCTTTCCCCACGTTTTAAACTTCATACCAGTTCATTTTAAATCAATTGTTGGTCGCGATCCAACAAAATCCGATAGAAAATCACTCGGGATCGCCTCTGCGTTAGTGAGGATAATAATAGTATTTGTTGCAGCATTTCCAGTTTGCTTCTTCCATGGAAGCGTAATACTTAACTGGCATATAAATAGTTGGTTTTCTTATGCACATTATGCTTTTTTTATATGGGGAACAGTACAGTTAGCAGCGCTTATCATTCAGGAGACCCTGTTTTGGAAGGGGATGTACTTTGTTGAAAAATAAAACGATCAACAACATTTCCATAATAACTAGTATTATAATTTTATTTTTCGCCCCTACTTTAGAGGCCAAATCGATAACTATTCGAGGAGCTGCTTCATGCGAAAAATGGATAGAAGATAGGTCCAAAGATATTGGCAAAAATAATGAGATTGGCACTACCATTAATATAATATGGTTTCTCGGATATCTATCCGGAGCAAATTCATACAAGGATTTTAACCAAGACATCATCTTAAATATCGACCCTGATATAATAATTGATTGGAACGATAAATATTGTAGAGAAAATAAAACAAAAAGTCTTTTCGAGTCCGCCGATAGACTCATACAGCTTATGGTTAAATAAGATTTACGCCGGTTAATTTCTGCATAAATCGCCACAAACAAACATAAAAATTACTTATA
>JBFWJB010000046.1:0-13172 GCA_050253435.1 Rhodospirillaceae bacterium | reverse complement strand
CGAACGCCCGGTGGCGATGCGGGCGATCTTCACCGCGTTCTCCACCGCTTCCGCGCCGGAGTTGAGGAACAGCGTCTTCTTCGGACCCGGTCCGGGCATCATCGCGTTGAGACGCTCGGCGTGCCGCACATAGGGCTCGTACGGCGTCACCTGGACGCAGACGTGGGCGAAGCTGTCAAGCTGTTCCTTCGCCGCGGCGACCACCTTGGGGTGGCGGTGGCCGGTGGCGAGCACCGCGATGCCGCTGGCGAAGTCGATGTAGCGCTTGCCGTCGACGTCCCAGATCTCGCCGTTTTCCGCGCGCGCGGCGAACACCGGCTGGTTGGTGGAAAGCCCGCGCGGGACCGCGGCCTCGCGCCGCGCCTGAAGCGCGGCGTTCCCGGACTGTGACATGACCTTCGTCTCCTGTTTTTGAAGCGGTTACCCGGCGATGCCGCCGAGGCAGAGGTATTTGATCTCGAGGAAGTCCTCGATGCCGTACTTGGAGCCTTCGCGGCCCAGGCCGGATTCCTTGACCCCGCCGAAGGGCGCCTCGGCGGTGGAGATGATTCCTTCGTTGATGCCGACGATGCCGTATTCCAGCGCCTCGGCGACGCGGAAGATGCGGCCGACGTCGCGGGCGTAGAAATAGGCGGCAAGGCCGAAGCGGGTGTCATTGGCCATCGCCACCGCTTCCGCCTCGTCCTTGAAGCGGTAGAGCACCGCCACCGGGCCGAAGATCTCCTCGGCGAAGATTTCCATGTCCGGGGTCGCGCCGGTGAGGATGGTCGGCTGGTAGAAGGTGCCCTCCGCGGTGACGCGGCGGCCGCCGCACACCGCGTTCGCGCCCTTGGCGAGCGCGTCGGCGACCAGCCCTTCCACCTTGGTAACGGCGGATTCGTTGATCAGCGGCCCCTGGTTCACCCCGGCCTCCATGCCGTTGCCGACCTTGAGCGCGCCGACCGCAGCTTTGAGCTTGGCGGCGAAGGCGTCGTAGACGCCGTCCTGCACCAGGAAGCGGTTGGCGCAGACGCAGGTCTGCCCGGCGTTGCGGTATTTCGAGGCCATCGCGCCGACCACCGCGGCGTCGAGGTCCGCATCGTCGAAGACGATGAACGGCGCGTTGCCGCCGAGCTCCATGCTCACTTTCTTCACCGTCGCCGCGCAGTCGCGGATGAGCAGCTTGCCGACCTCGGTGGAGCCGGTGAAGGAGAGCTTGCGCACCAGCGGGCTGTCGCACATCACCTTGCCGACGGGCGCGCCGCGCCGCGCGGTGACGACGTTGAACACCCCCGCGGGAATCCCCGCGCGCTCGGCAAGAACCGCCAGCGCCAGCGCCGAAAGCGGCGTATCGCCCGCGGGCTTGACCACCGCGGTGCAGCCCGCGGCCAACGCCGGGGCGACCTTGCGGGTGATCATCGCGTTGGGGAAGTTCCACGGCGTGATCGCCGCGACCACGCCGATCGGCTGCTTCAAGACGACGATGCGGGCATCCGGCTTGTGCGCGGGCACCACGTCGCCGTAGATGCGCTTCGCCTCCTCGGCGAACCATTCGACGAAGGACGCGCCGTAGACCACCTCGCCCCTGGCCTCGGCCAGCGGCTTGCCCTGCTCCGCAGTCATCAGAAGGGCGAGGTCGTCGGCGGAGGCGAGGATCAGGTCGTACCACTTACGCAGGGCCGCGGCGCGCTCCTTGGCGGTTTTCGCCGCCCAGGCGGGGAAGGCGGCATCGGCGGCGGCGATCGCCGCGTCCACGTCGGCGGGGTCCATGTCGGGCACTTCGCCGATGACGTCGCCGGTCGCCGGGTTGGTCACCGCAAAGCGGCGTTTCGCGGTACCGTCGCACCATGCGCCGTTGACATATGCCTGGTTGCGGAGAAGGGTGGAATCGGCGAGGAAGCTCATGGCAATATCCCTGATACGGAGAGGCGTTGATGGGGTCACGCTACGCCTGTTTAAAAAATTAGACAAGCCTCGTGGCGCGCCCCGCGCACTTTCAGTTGCGCGACACTTGGCAGATTGTATACAATACAGCGGAATAACCTCGCCGAGGAGTCTCCCGTGCACGATCCCGCCAACGCCTTCGCCGAACGCTTCACCCTGCCCGGCGCGCCCTCCGGCCCGCTCGCCGGACTCACTTTCGCCGCCAAGGACCTTTTCGACGTGGCCGGGCGCATCACCGGCTGCGGCAACCCGGACTGGGCGCGCACCCACGCCCCCGCGGCGGAAACCGCGCCCGCCGTCGCCGCGATGCTTGCCGCCGGGGCGACGCTGACCGGCAAGACCCACACCGACGAACTCGCCTTCAGCCTGCTCGGCATGAACGCCCACTACGGCACGCCGGTGAACACCGCCGCGCCCGGCCGCGTGCCCGGCGGCTCCTCCTCCGGCTCCGCCGCGGCGGTGGCGGCGGGCTCGGTGGACACCGCGCTCGGCACCGATACCGGCGGCTCGGTGCGCACCCCCGCCTCGTTCTGCGGGCTTTACGGCATCCGCACCACGCACGGGCGCATCCCGCTTGCCGGAGTGATGCCGCTCGCCCCCGGCTTCGACACCGTCGGCTGGTTCGCCCGCGACGCCGCCACCTTCGGCAAGGTCGGCGCCGCCTTCGGCATCGCCTGCGAGGCCCCCCTGCCGGATCGCCTCTTGATCGGCGTGGACGTCTGGGCGGAGGCCGACACCGCCGTCGCCGACGCGCTTTCCCCCGCCGTCCTGCGACTGCAGGAGCACATCGGCCCCGCCCGCCCCGCGGCGCTCGCCGAGTGCCCGCTCGACGACTGGTTCACAGTGTTCCGCACCTGCCAGATGTCGGAGATCTGGGCGGTGCACGGCGCATGGATCACCGCCACTCAGCCGAAATTCGGCCCCGGCGTGCGCGAGCGCTTCGCCGCCGCTTCCCGCGTCACCGCCGAGGAGGCCGCCGCCGCGCAAAAGGCCAAGGCGGAAATCCGCCAGCACCTCGCCGCCCTGCTGCCGCCGGGCACGGTCTGCGTGCTGCCCGCCTCGCCTGCGCCTGCGCCGCTGCTCACCGAAAGCGAGGCGGCGCTCGATCGCTACCGCGGGCGCGCCATGCGCATCCTCTGCGCCGCGGGCCTGGGCGGCCTGCCGCAGATTTCCATCCCCGGCGCCACGGTCTCGGACGCGCCGGTGGGGCTGTCGCTGCTCGGCGGCCCCGGCTCCGAGGAAACCCTGCTCGCCCTTGCCCGACTGCTGGAGGACCGCCGATGACCGCCGCTTCCGTCTGCACCGCCCGCATCAGCGTCGAGGACATCCGCCAGGCGCTGGCCGACGACATCCTGCTCGGCCGCATCGCGCCCGGCACCCACCTGAGCGAGGCGAGCCTGTCGCTGCGCTTCGGCGTTTCCCGCACGCCGGTGCGCGAGGCGCTCAACCAGATCGTCGCCTCCGGCCTTCTCGAACGCCGCGCCAACGCCGGGGTGCGGGTGTGCGCGGTGCCGGAACGCCGCCTCGCCGAGATGTTCGAGCTCTCCGCCGATCTGGAAGCGATCTGCGCCCGCCACGCCGCGGAACGCATCAGCGAGGCGGAACGCGAGCGCCTGCTCGCCATCCACCACCGCGGCCGCGACTGCCTCGCCGCCGACAATCCGGAAGCCTACGACGCCGCCAACCTCGACTTCCACGCCACCATCTTCAACGCCAGCCACAACGCCTACCTGGTGGAAGCGGCGCTCTCGGCGCGCGCCCGCGTCATTCCCTACCGCCGCGCCCAGTTCGCCTCCTCCGAACGGATGCAGCGCTCCTTCGCCGAGCACGAGGCGATCATCGCCGCCCTGGCGACGGGCGATGCGGAGGCGGCGGAAACGGCGATGCGCATCCACGTGGGCGCGGCGGGCGCGGCCTCGCGCCGCATGCTGGAAACCACGCCGCTCCTCAATGGCGCGGCTCCGGAGACGATACGATGACTTCCCATATGACTATCGAATTCCTGCTGCCCTTTGCGCTTGCCCTGCTCGCCACCGGGGCGATCGCGGGCACGCTCGCCGGCGTGCTCGGCGTCGGCGGCGGCATCGTCATCGTACCGGTGCTCTACCTGCTCTTCCCCCTGCTCGGCATCGACCCCGAGGTGCAGATGCACCTTGCGGTCGGCACCTCGCTTGCCACCATCATCCCCACCTCGATCATGTCGGCGCGCACCCACAACAAGAAGGGCGGCCTCGACTGGGACCTGCTGAAATCCCTCGCGCCCGGCATCGTCATCGGGGTGATCGCGGGCTCGGTGTTCGGCGGCCGGGCGCGCGGCTCCACCCTCACCCTGATCTTCGCGGTGATCGCGCTGCTCGTCGCCGCGCACATGGCGTTCAAGCGCGAGGGCTGGACCCTGCGCGACGCCCTGCCCGCGGGCCCGCGCTTCCGCATTCCGCTGGGCTGCTTCATCGGCGGCTTCTCGGTGATGATGGGCATCGGCGGCGGCACGCTGAGCGTACCGATCCTCTCCTCCTTCGCCGTGCCGATCCGCCGCGCCGTGGGCACCGCCTCGGCGATCGGCCTGATCATCGGCCTGCCCGGCACCGTCGGCTATATCGTCTCCGGGCTCGGCGACCCGCACCTGCCGCCGTTCAGCATCGGCTACGCCAACCTCTTGGGCTTCGCCCTGATCGTGCCCACCACCATGCTCACCGCCCCCATCGGCGCGCGCATCGCCCACGCCATCGACCCGGTGCTGCTGCGCAAGGCGTTCGCCTTCTTCCTCTTCGTCACCTCGTGCCGGATGTTCTGGGGCGTGTTCGGGCATTGAAACTCAGGCGGGGCTGCCGCCCCGCGCCCCGCTTGGAGGGCCGCGGGCCCTCCAAACCTCCCCTAACTTTCTGGTTTTGCGCGCAGCGCCATAGAATCATCGCGCGGCGTGACGGTTGATGGCCGCTACGCGGCGAAAACCAGTTATGGGGGGTGTGGGGGGGCCAAGGTCCCCCACAAAGTTTTAGCAGTCAACTGCCCACGAAAAAGGCGGCCTTGCGGCCACCTTTTCCCATGCTGGAGTGTCTGCCGCCTTACGGCGCGACGGAGACCGGGGTGAGGTCCTGGAACCAGCTGCGCGCCTGCACGAAGCCTTTGACCTTTTTGGTCATGGCGCGCGGCCCGACGTCATGGGCGACCCACAGCCAGGTGGCGTCGTCCACCATCTTTTCGTGGATCTTGGCCAAGAGCGCGTTCTGCTTGTCCGCGTCGAAGGTGGCGCGCGCCTCGTCGAGCATCTTGTCGTACTCGGGGTTGGAGAACAGGCCCCAGTTGAAGCCGCCGGGGGGCTGCGCCTTGGTGTGCATGAAGCGATAGAAGGCGCTGTAGGGGTCCTGCCAGGCGTAGGACACGTTGGTGCCGTCCGCGTTGCGGCTGTTCGGGTCCTTCACGCCCTTGCGCCAGTTGGCGAACAGGGCCTGCCATTCCATCACCTCGAAAGTCACCTTGAAGCCGACTTCGGCGAGGCTCTGCTGGATGAACTCGTTCATCGGCAGCGGCAGCATCTGGCCGGAGCCGGAGGCGGAGATGAGAATCTTCACCGGCAGCGGCTTCTCCGGGGTGTAGCCCGCTTCCTTCATCAGGCGCTTGGCCTCGGCCGGGTCGTACTTGATCTTGAAGTGCGGGTGGCCGAACCACGGATGATCCGCCGTCACCTGGCCCTGCGCCGGCACCATCATGCCGCCCAAGAGCTGCTTCAGGGCTTCGCGGTCCACCGCCAAGTTGGCGGCCTTGCGCACCCGGATATCCTTCCACGGGCTATCCGGCAGCCAGCTGAACTGATAGGGCCAGGTGTGCGGATAGACGTTGGAGGTAATCTGCATGCCCGCGGCCTTGAGCTGCGGCAGCATATCCGGCGCCGGGTTTTCGATCCAGTCCACCTGGCCGGACATCAGCGCGGCGGAGCGGGTGTTGGGTTCGGGAATCGGCAGCAGGATGATCTTCTCGGATTTGGCGACGCGCTTCTTGTCCCAATAGCCGTCGAAGCGCACCAGTTCGGCGCGCTCGCGCGGCACCATCTTCACCAGCTTGAACGGGCCGGTGCCGGACGGCGCAGAGGCGAACTTCTCCCAGCTCTTGCCGACCTTTTCCCACTGCGCGGGGCTGGAGAAGAAAATGAAAGAGAGGTTATAGGGCAGCCAGGCGTCCGGCATCTTGGTGGTGATCTGCACCGTCATATCGTCGATCTTGGTGACCTTGGCGACGGTGGGAATGCGTCCACGGCCGTTGGCCGCCTGCTTGGGGTCGAACTGCGGCGACTTGTCGTTGAGGAGCTTTTCGAAGTTCCACACCACCGAATCGGCGTTGAAGGCGGAGCCGTCATGGAACTTCACGCCCTTGCGCAGGTGGATGATCCACTTGGTCTTATCCTTGTCGTCCACCTTCCACGAGGTGGCGAGGCCCGGCGTCAGGCCGCTTGCCTTGTCCGCCGAGGAGAGGTCCCAATTGATCAGCGCGTCGTAGATGGTGTAGCCGAGGAAGCGGTAGCCCTCGAAACCGTTGTCCGGCTGGCCGGTGGTCAGCGGAATGTCCGCGGCGGTCATCGCGATGCGCAAGGGCGGCGCGGCGGAGGCCTGGCTGCTGACGGCCAGGCCGGCGGCGAGCACGGCGCCCGCCACGGTACGCAGAAATGGTCTCATCTCTTCAGTTCCTCTAAGCAGTTGGGACAGCGATAGGACCGGGGCCCACGGCACCGGAGGTGGCGGACTCGAGAGGGTGGAAACAGGCCAACCTTCCCGCCTGACCGACGGCGCGCACCGGTGGAACCGAGGCCGCGCAATCGGCGGAAGCAAAGGCGCAGCGCGGCGCGAAGGCGCAGCCCTGCGGCAGATCGGAGAGATCGGGCGGCGCGCCCGGAATCGTCGTGAGGCGGCGCCCGCGCAGGCCGGGCGTCACCGTGGAGGCGAGCAGGCCCGCGGTATAGGGGTGGCGCGGCGCGCGCACCACGGCGGCGAGATCGCCCTCCTCGACGATGCGGCCGCCGTACATCACCGCCAGGCGGTCGGAGACCTCCACCGCCACGCCGATGTCGTGGGTCACGAAGATCACCGACATGCCGAACTCCTTCTGCAGTTCGCGCAGCAGCAGGAGGATCTGGATCTGCACCGTGGCGTCGAGCGCCGTGGTCGGCTCGTCGGCAAGCAGCAGTTTGGGGCGGCAGGAGAGCGCCAGCGCGATCATCGCGCGCTGCCGCATGCCGCCGGAAATCTCGTGCGGGTAGGAATCGAAGCGCCGCTCCGCCTGGGGAATCTGCACGTGCTCCAGCATTTCGATGGCGCGGGCGCGGGCGGTGGCCCAGTCCACCGCATCGTGGGCGCGCACCGCCTCGGCGATCTGGCGGCCGATGGTGTAGACCGGGTCGAAGGCGAGGATCGGCTCCTGGAAAATCATCGAGACGACGCCACCGCGATAGTGCGTCAGCCCCTTCTCGTCGAGCCCCAGCACGTCCTGCCCATCCACGCTGATCCGCCCGCCGATGCGCGAACGCCGCGGCGGCAGCAGGCGCATCAGGGCGCGCAGGGTGACGCTCTTGCCGGAGCCGGACTCGCCCAGAAGGCCGAGCACCTGGCCCTTCGGCAGGGAAAAGGAAACGCCGTTCACCGCGCTCGCCTTGCGCGAGCCGGTGAACTCCACGGTGAGGTTTTCGACCTCCACCAGCGGCGCCTCGGCGGCGGCGCTGCCCGCAGCCTCGGCGGGCGGGGTGAGCAGGGGATGGCGCGGGCGGAAGCGGAACATGCGGCGGCTCCTCAAGCGGACCGGGGGTGGCCGGAAATGCGGTCGGCCATGTGGCAGGCGACGACGTGGGCGGTGCCGGGCGCGGTCTCGATCGGCCGCGGCTTGAGCGCGGCGCAGACCTCGGCGGCGAAGGCGCAGCGGTCGCGGAAGCGGCAGCCGCTCGGCGGGTTGATCGGATTGGGCGGGTCACCCGCGATCGGCGGCGTAAGGGTGCGGCGGTCCGGGTCCATCGACGGTACGGCGGAGAGCAGAGCGCGGGTATAGGGGTGGCGCGCCTCGCTGTAGATGCGGTCCACCGGCCCGGTCTCCACCACTTCGCCCAGGTACATCACCAGCACGCGGTCGCTGATGTACTGCACCACGTTGAGGTCGTGGGAGATGAAGAGGTAGGTGAGCGCCCGGTCCTCCTTGATGTCGAGAAGCAGGTTGAGCACCTGCGCCTGCACCGATTTGTCGAGCGCCGCCACCGCCTCGTCGAGGATGAGGAGGCGCGGCGAAAAGGCGAGCGCACGGGCGAGGTTGACGCGCTGGCGCTGCCCGCCGGAAAGCTCGTGCGGATAGCGCCCGGCGAACTGCGTCGGCTCCAGGCCGACGCGGGCAAGCAGGCTGCGCGCGGAGGCGATCGCCTCTTTCGCGGGCACGCCGTGCACCCGGGGGCCGAAGGCGATGGTGTCCTCGATGGTCAGCCGCGGGTTGAGCGAAGCGAAGGAATCCTGGAACACCATCTGCACGTTGCGGCGCAGCTCGCGCAGCGACATGCCGTCTTGCGTGCCCACCGGCTCGCCGTCCACCACCACCTCGCCCTCGTCCGGCTCGATGAGGCGGGCGAGCAGGCGCGCGGTGGTGGACTTGCCGCAGCCGGACTCGCCGACGATGCCCAACACCTCGCCCTTGGCGACGGAGAAGCTCACCCCCTCCACCGCGTGCACATAGCCCTGGGTGCGCTTGAACAGGCCGCCGGAGAGGGGGAAACGCTTGGTCAGCCCCTCGACGATGAGCAGCGGCTGCGCCGGGCCGCCACGGTCCTCGCCGACCGGCAGGGTGGTTTCGGGCATCGTCGCGTCAAGGGTTTCCATCGGCGTCAATCCCGGATGTCCATGGCGAGGCGAGTGCCGTCGGCCAGGAGGTTGAAACACAGAGAGGTGACGAAGATCAGCGCGCCGGGCAGCGCCGCGACCACCGGGTTGACGTAGATCGCCGAACGCAGGGTGTTGAGCATCAGGCCCCATTCCGGCTCCGGCGGCTTCACCCCGAGGCCGAGGAACGACATGCCGGAGGCGAGGATCATGCACACGCTGATCTGCCCGGTGGCGTAGACGAACACCGGCCCCATCACGTTGCCCAGAACCTGCACCCGCACGATCACCCGGCTCGGCGCGCCGCTCATCCGCGCCGCATCGATGTAGTCGAGGCGGCGCACCTGGGTGGTGACGCTCTCGGCGACGCGGGTGATCGGCGGCACGAAGACCACGGTCAGGGAGATCAGGCTGTTGAGCATGCCCGGCCCGAGCGCGCCGGAGATCGCCACCGCCAACAGCACCGAGGGAAAGGCGTAGAACACGTCGAGAATGCGCATCACCGCCATGTTGAGCCGCCCGCCGACGAAGCCCGCGGTAACGCCGACGGTGGTGCCGATGACGAAGGCGATGCCGATCGGCAGCCCGCCCATGAGCAGGGAAAGCCGCGCGCCGTACATCAGGCGCGACAGCATGTCGCGGCCCAGCTCGTCGGTGCCCAAAAGGTGACCGGCGGTGCCCACCGCCTTCAGGCGGTGCAGCATGCTCGCCTTGTAGGGGTCGGCGGGGGCGAGAATGGGGGCGAACACCGCGGCAAACAGGATCAGCACCAGAATGGTGAGGCAGACCATGGAGACGCGGTCGTTCCGCAAACGGCGGCCGACGGTCTGCCAGTAGCCGGGGGAACGCATCACCTCGGCGGAGACGGTGGGCAGAGCGGTGGCGGTGGGAGAAAGAATACTCATCGGATCAGCCCCGCCGCATGCGCGGGTCGAGCATCGGCTGCACGATGTCGACCAGCAGGTTGAGCGCCACGAAGAACAGGCTGAGGATGAGGATGGTGCCCTGCAGCAGCGGGATGTCGCGTTGGAAGATCGCGTTGTTGAGCAGAAAGCCGGTGCCCGGCCAGGCGAACACCGTCTCCACCAAAATCGACCCGCCGAGCAGATAGCCGAGCTGCAGGCCCATCACCGCGAGCGCGGTGGGCGCGACGTTCTTCACCACATGGAAGAACACCTGGCGGTGGGTCAGCCCCTTGGCCAGCAGCGCCTGCACGAACTCCTGCCCCAGCACGTCGGCGACCAGGGCGCGCACGGTGCGCGCCACCATGCCCATGGGAATCACCGAAAGCGTTACCGCAGGCAGGATGAGGAAACGGATGTGCGCATAGTCCCAGGTCCACGCCACCGAGCCGCCCGGCCCCGCGCCCATGGCGGGCAGCCAGCGCAATTGCGCGGAAAAGATGATGGTCAGCACCATGCCGAGCCAGTAGTGCGGCACGCTCACCCCCGCCACCGAAAGCGCGCTGACCACCCGGTCCAGCGCGCTGCGGCTGCGGTAGCCGGCGATGCCGCCCATGGCGCACCCGGCGAGGAAGCCCAAACAGGCGGCGACGAAGGCGAGGAGCAGGGTGTTGCTCACTGCGCCCATCACCTCGCCCACCACGTCGCGGCCGGTGGCCACCGAACTGCCGAGGTCGCCCTGCAACGCGCGGCCGAGCCACAGGCCGTATTGCACCACCAGCGGCTTGTCGAGGCCGTAGGCGCGCTTCAGCGCCTCGATCACCTCGGTCGGCGCATCCACCGGAGCGACCGCGGACAGCGGGTCGCCGGGAGCGATGTGGACGAGAAGAAAACAGATCACCGTCACGCTCAGCGCGATGGGCAGCGCGTAGACGATCCGTCTCAACATGTATGCGAACATCAGTGACCCACAGACGCCATGAACGGAAACAACCCGCACACAGGGGCATTTCCCGTGCCAGCTTTGCGGCGCGCCGAAAAATACCTGTGATGAAAATTTTTTCGTGGAATCGCAGTGGATTGACCGGACCTTACGGGCCTATTGCAGGGTTTTCGCATTTGCCTATGTAGTAGGCATACGATTTCTGCGTCTAAATTTTAATCAATGTGCATTAATTTCGTCCGATTGCATACACATCAATCCAGATTAATTCCGCGGGCGGGAAAACAAAAACTTTGCGGAGGGTCTCGGACCCTCCGCACCTTCCCTTAGTTTTTCGCCGCGCAGCGGCAGGCAACACCTTTGCAGCAACCGCACGGGCTTATGGTGCGTCGCGCAAAAACCGAAAGTCATGGGGGGGAGTGGGGGGACCGAGTCCCCCCAGGAAGTTTTACCGCAGCAACGCCTCGACCCCCGCGGCGAAGTCCAGCAGGTCCGCCTCCGCGCCGCCGCGGGCGACGATCTGCAGCCCGAAGGGCAGGCCCGCCTGGGTGCGCCCGGCGGGGAGGGAGACGGCGCAGAGGTCGAGATAGTTGGCAAGCCGGGTGAAGCGCGACATCGGCATCACCGCCTCGTCCACTTCGGAGAGCGGCGGCGCGGGGATCGGCGTGGACGGCAGGATAAGGAAGTCGAGCCCGGCGGTCGCCGCGGCGAACGCCTGTTTTGCCGCGGCGCGGTCCGCCTGGGCGCGGTCGTAGACGGCGCGGCTGGTGCCCCGCCCGGCGAGGATGCGTTCCCGCACGAAAGGGTCGATCGGCAGGGTGCGGTCCTCGGCGAGGTCGCCGACCGAGGCATAGCCTTCGAAGCTCATGATCTCGCCGTTGCGGCGCTGGTATTCCGGCAGGTCCATGGGCAGGGTGAACGGCGCAAGCCGCGCGCCGCCCGCGGCGATGCGCGCTGCCGCCGCGGCGATGCCCGCGGCCACCTCCGCATCCACCGGAGCGAGCTGTTCCGCCGCGACGACGCCGACGCTTCTGCCCGCGACGCCCTTTCCCACCGCCGGGCAGGGCTGCGCCGCCAGCGCCTCGAACACCAGGCGTGCGTCGTCGACGCAGCGGGTCATCGGGCCGATGGTGTCGAAGCTCGGGCTCAGCGGCGCGACGCGGGCAGTGGGGACCAGCCCGATGGTGGTCTTGAGCCCGACGATGCCGTTGAGCGACGAGGGAATGCGGATCGACCCACCGGTGTCGGAGCCGATGGCCGCCTGCACCATGCCCGCCGCCACCGCCACGCCGGAGCCGCTGGAAGAGCCGCCGGGGGCGCGGTGCACCGCGGCGTCGCAGGGGTTGCGCGGCGTGCCGCGGACGTGGTTGCTGCCCCAACTGCCGAGCGCGAACTCCACCATCTGCAGCTTGCCCACCACAACCATGCCCGCATCGATGAGGCGCTGCACGAAGGGCGCGGTGGCCGCCGCCGGGGCGGTGGAGAACACCCGCGAGCCGAAGGTCGTGACCTTGCCCGAGATATCCGCCAAGTCTTTGATCGCAATGGGAATGCCGTGCAACGGGCCGCGCACGCGGCCGGAGGCGCGCTCGGCGTCCAGCGCCTTGGCCGCGGCCATC
The DNA here is from genome assembly GCA_050253435.1 of Rhodospirillaceae bacterium. Lineage (GTDB taxonomy): Bacteria > Pseudomonadota > Alphaproteobacteria > Rhodospirillales > Rhodospirillaceae > Oleispirillum. The sequence goes on along the minus strand of JBFWJB010000046.1, from coordinate 943 downwards.
GCCTCTTCGGCATAGACCTCGACGAAGGCGTGCAGGGCGGGGTCCAGCGCGGCGATGCGCGCCAGGGAAGAGGCGGTCACCGCCTCGGCCGTAGTCTCCCCGGCGGTCATGCGCCGGGCGGTTTCCGCGATGGAGCAATCCAGCGGATCGGTGGGATGGGTCATTGCGTGCAGTCCCCGCTTGCGAAGGTGAATGGCCGCGGCCGACCGGCCGCACGGGGAATCCGAATGCATAATCCGGACCAGAAACGACCCTCGGCGGGGCTGCCGCCCTGCGCCTCAGCCGCGCAGGCGATCGATCGCCGCAACCAGATCGCCGAGGGAGGCGCAACCCTGGCCGCCGTCGTCCGCCCGGCCCATGCGGAACACCGGCAGGCCGCGCGCCAGGGCGGCTTCGAGGATGCGGCGGTTGGCCTCGCCCGTGTCCTCCCCGGCATCGACCACGAAGTCGCAGGTGGCGAGCGCGGCGAGCGCGGCGGAAAGCGGGTCTCCGCCGCCCGTACGCGGCGCAACGAAGGCCTGCGCGCCCAGCGCCTGGGCGACGTAGGCGTCGAGATCGCCCTCGGCGAGCACGCCGGTGGCGATCGCCAGGCCGCGCTTCGCCAGCAGGCGGAAGATCGCCGCGCCGCTGCCGAACCCGGCGGTAACGAAGGCGCGCCCGGCGGAGCCGTCGCCGCGCAGCTCGATACCGCCGAGGTCGCGGCTGAAGTCCGCGGCGTCGAAATCGTAGAGCACCGCCACCGCAGCGGAGGTCAGCACCTTCTCCGGCAGGCCGTCGTCCACGGTGCGCCCGTCCTTGACCAGCATCACCCGGTCGGAAACCTTGGCCGCGATGTCCACGTCGTGCAGCGAGGCGAGCACCGCGAGCCCGCGCGAACGGCACAGCCCGCGCAGGATGCCCATCACCTCGACGCGGTGCTTGAGGTCGAGGTGCGCGGTGGGCT
>JBFWJB010000045.1:0-13237 GCA_050253435.1 Rhodospirillaceae bacterium | reverse complement strand
AGCACCTCGCGCCGTGGGCGCAACGACCTGGCGCTCGACGCCACCATCCGCGCCGCCGCGCCCTATCAGAAATCGCGGCGCGAAACCGCGGAGCAGAACCTCGCGGTGCACATCGCGCCCGCCGACATCCGCGAGAAGATCCGCGAGCGCCGCGTCGGCAATTTCCTGCTGTTCGTGGTGGACGGCTCCGGCTCCATGGGGGCGCAGCGCCGCATGGTGGAGACCAAGGCGGCGGTGATGAGCCTGCTGCTCGACGCCTACCAGAAGCGCGACAAGGTGGCGATGGTGGTGTTCCGCGGACGCACCGCGGAGGTGGTGCTGCCGCCGACCAATTCGGTGGACCGCGCGGCGAAGCTGCTCGCCGACCTGCCGGTGGGCGGGCGCACGCCGCTCACCGCCGGTCTTGCCGAGGCGGCGGGGGTGCTGCGCCAGGTGCTGCGCAAGGAGCCGACGATTCTGCCGCTGGTGATCGTGATGACCGACGGCCGCGCCAACGCCGCGCTCGGCGAAAAGCCGCCGCACGAGGAGGCGCTGGCCGCCGCGGCGGTCCTGCGCGAGCGCTATCCCGCCGCGCAGTTCGTCGTCGTCGATACCGAGACCAAGGGCGTGGTGCGCCTGGAGTTGGCGCGCAAGCTCGCCACCGCCCTGGAGGCCGCGTATTTCAAGACCGAGGACCTGCGCGCCGAGGACCTGGTTTCTTTAGCAAAGGAGCATCAAGCGTGGTGAACCCCGATTCCCCGTCCGTCTATCCCTTCGTCGCCATCGTCGGACAGGAAACCCTGAAGAAGAGCCTGATCCTCAACGTCATCAACCCCGGCCTTTCCGGCGTGCTGATCCGCGGCGAGAAGGGCACCGCCAAGTCCACCGCGGTGCGTGCGCTCGCCGACCTGCTGCCGGAGATCGCGGTGGTGGACGGCGACCCCTTCCAGAGCGACCCCGCCGACCCCAAGACCATGGCGCCGGAGGTGCGCGCCCGCTTCGAAGCGGGGGAGGCGCTGCCGGTGCGCCGCCGCAAGGTGCGCGTCGTCGAGCTGCCGATCTCCGCCACCGAAGACCGCGTGGTCGGTACCCTCGATCTCGAACTCGCGCTCAAGGAAGGGCGCAAGCAGATCGAACCGGGACTTCTCGCCTCCGCCAACCGCGGCATTCTCTATGTGGACGAGGTCAACCTGCTGGACGACCACGTGGTCGACGTGCTGCTGGATTCCGCCGCCATGGGGGTGAACACCATCGAGCGCGAGGGCATCAGCTTCTCGCATCCGGCGCGCTTCACCCTGGTCGGCACGATGAACCCGGAGGAGGGCGACCTCCGCCCGCAGCTGCTCGACCGCTTCGGCCTGTGCGTGCACGTGGAGGGCCTGGATACGCCGCAGGAACGCGTCGAGGTGGTGAAGCGCCGTGCCGCGTTCGAGGCCGACCCGGAGGCGTTCGCCGCGCTCTGGGCGGAGGAAACGCAAAAGTTGCGCGCCGCGGTGGCGGAGGCGATCAAGCTCTGCCCGCAGGTGGAGGCCTCCGACGCCATCCTTTTCAACATCGCCGAGCGCTCGCTGCGTATGGGCGTGGACGGCCACCGCAGCGACATCGTCATGCTCAAGGCGGCCAAGGCGCTGGCCGCGTGGGCGGGCCGCGGCGAAGTGACGGAAGCCGACGTGGAGGAGGCCGCGGTCCTGGCGCTCGCCCACCGCATGCGGCGGCGGCCGTTCGAGGACATCCTGGGGCCGCATCCGGCGGTGTGAGGCGAAGATGCGGGAGGGGACGCAATGACGAGGAAACGCTGGCCCTGGTGGGCGGGGGTGGCGCTGCTGGCGGCCCTGGCGGCGGCAGGCGCGCGCGGCGTGCGCGGCGGCGACCGCGCGGCGGCGGACGGGCTTTCCTTCGTCGCGGCGGAGCGGGGCAGCGTGGAACAGGCGGTTTCCGCCACCGGCGCCTTGAAGCCCAAGACCTATGTGGACGTCGGCACCCAGGTTTCCGGCCAGTTGAAGGCGATCCACGTGGCGATCGGCGACCGCGTCGAGACCGGACGTCTGCTCGCCGAGATCGACCCCACGGTCTACCGCACGCGGGTGGCCGCCGGGCGCGCCCGGATCAAGGACACCGCGGCGCAGATCAAGGAGCGCCGGGCGGAGCGGGACCTCGCGCAAATCCGTTTCCGCCGCCAGGAGCGCCTGGCCGCCACCAAGGTGGCGAGCCGCGAAGCGCTGGACGCGGCGCGCGCCGACCTGTTGATGGCGGAGGCGAAGATCGACGCCCTGGAGGCGCGCCGGGAGGAGACGCAGGCGACGCTTGACGGCGACGTCGCCAACCTCGGCTACACCCGCATCCTCGCGCCGATCTCCGGCACCGTGGTGGACATTTCCGCCACCGCCGGGCAGACGCTGAACGCCAGCCAGACCGCGCCCACCATCCTGCGCGTCGCCGACCTCGACACGATGACGGTGTGGGCCAAGGTGGCGGAGGCCGACGTGCCGAAGCTTTGCGTCGGCATGCCCGCCTATTTCACCACGCTGGGCGATGCGCGGCGCTGGCGCGGCACGGTGCGCCAGATTCTGCCGACCCCGGTGATCGAAAGCGACGTGGTGCTCTATTCGGTGCTGGTGGACGTGGCGAACCCCGACGGCCGCCTGATGAGCGAGATGACCGCGCACGTGTTCTTCGTCGAACGCCGCGTCGAGAACGCGGTGGTGGTGCCGCGCGGCGCTCTGATGCCGACCGGTAAGAAGGACACGTGGACGGTTCAGGTGAAGACTGCCTCCGGCGTGGAGTCCCGCACGGTGAAGACCGGCCTGGTGACGCGTACCCGCGCCGAGGTGACGGAAGGCCTGAAGGAAGGCGAGGAGGTGGCGCGCGCCGCCGCCCGTTCCGCCCGCGGGAGCGGCATGTGAGCGCCGCGGCCCCTCTGATCGAACTCGCCGGCGTCGAGAAGGTGTTCCCGGCGGGGGAGGCGGGGGTGCGCGCCCTCGCCGGGGTGGACCTTTGCATCCACGCCGGGGAATACGTGGCGATCATGGGGGCCTCGGGCTCCGGCAAGTCCACGCTGATGACCCTGATCGGCTGCCTCGACCGGCCGAGCGGCGGCACCTACCGCCTGCTGGGCCGCGATGTCGCAGCGCTTTCCGCCGACGAGCTGGCGGCGCTCCGGCGCGACACCTTCGGCTTCGTCTTCCAGCGCTACCACCTGCTGGCGGACGCCACCGCTCTCGAGAACGTCACCATCCCGGCGATCTATGCCGGGGTGAAGCGGGAGGCGCGGGAGGAACGGGGCCGGGCCCTGCTCGGCGCGCTCGGCCTCGGCGAGCGGGCGCACCACCGCCCGGGGCAGCTTTCCGGCGGCCAGCAGCAGAGGGTCTCGATCGCCCGCGCCCTGGTCAACGACCCGCAGGTGATCCTCGCCGACGAGCCCACCGGCGCGCTCGACAGCCAGAGCGGCGGCGAACTGATGGACCGCCTGGCGGCGCTGCATGCCGAGGGCCGCACCGTCCTGGTGGTCACCCACGACCCGGCGGTGGCGGCGCGGGCGCAGCGCGTCATCCGCATCAGCGACGGGCGCATCGTTTCCGATTCCGCCGCCGCCGCGTCCGCCGCGCCCGCCCACGCCGCGGCGGTGCGGGAGGGCGCGCACCCGGGCTGGCGCGACAATCTGGAAGAGGCGGTGCGCATGGCGGGCCGCTCGCTCAAGGCCAACCCCTTCCGCACCGCGCTCACCCTGCTCGGGGTGATCATCGGCGTCGCCGCGGTAGTGGCGATGCTGGCGATCGGCAGCGGCAGCCAGCGCGAGGTGATGGCGCGCATCCAGGCGATGGGCACCAACCTTCTGATGGTGCGCCCCGGCGCGCCGGGCACCCACCGCGCCGACGTCATTACGCTCACCGGCGACGATGCGGACTCCCTCATCGACCTGCCCGGCGTGGACCTGGTGGTGCCGGAACGCCACGCCTCGCAGACCATGCGCTACGGCAACATCGACCACAAGGCGGATGTCTACGGCGTCGCCGCGGGCTTTCCGCAGGCGCGCGACTGGGAGCTTGCGGCGGGCATCTTCTTCGATACGGCGGACGTGGAAAGCCACGCCGCGGTGGCGGTGCTGGGCAAGACCGTGGCCGACCATCTGTTCGGCGAGGGAGAGGCGGTGGGGGCCTATATCGTCATCCACAACGTGCCGTTCCTGGTGATCGGCGTGCTCGAGTCCAAGGGCGCTTCCACCTACGGCACCGATCTCGACGACATGGCCCTGGTGCCGCTCACCACCGGGCTCACCCGCCTGTTCGGCGGCAACCACATCAGCAGCCTGATGGTCTGGGTGTCCGACGCCGCGCGCATCCGCACGGTGCAGAAGGCGGTGCGCGCCGCGCTGCTCGCCCGCCACAACGGCATCGAGGACTTTCAGATCCGCAACACCACGGCGGTGCTGCAGGCAGCGGAAAAGGCGCGCAACAGCCTGACCGTGCTGCTCGGCACGGTGGCGGCGATCTCTCTCCTCGTCGGCGGCATCGGGGTGATGAACATCATGCTGGTGTCGGTCTCCGAGCGCACCGGCGAGATCGGCATCCGCATGGCCACCGGGGCGCGCCGCCTCGACGTGCAACTGCAGTTCAACGCCGAGGCGGTGGTGGTGTGCGGCTTGGGCGGCTTTTTCGGCATCGTCATCGGGCTTTTTGCCGCGTGGCTGTGCCGCGCCGCGGGGATGCCGGTGGTGTTCTCGCCGTGGCCCTCGGCCATGGCCTTCGCCTGCGCCTTCGGCACCGGCCTGGTGTTCGGCTATCTGCCGGCGCGCAAGGCCTCGCGTCTCGACCCGGTGGCGGCGCTTTCCTCGGAGTGAGGATTTCCGCGCCGAGTGCGGTTGACACCCCAGGAAATGTGATGTTATTACATCCGGCGTGACGGCCCCCGGCGACATGCCGGGGCAAGAGGGAACCCGGTGGGAATCCGGGGCTGTCCCCGCAACTGTCAGCGCGGAGCTGCTGCCTGCAAGGCCACTGGCCGGTTCCCTTCGGGGAAGGCCGGGAAGGCGGGCGGACGCATGGAGGCGCGAGCCAGGAGACCTGCCGTCGCAAAGTTCCGATCCGAAGGGCGGGGAGGCCCGGAGGGTCGGGAACTCCGGTGGTGGTGCCGCTGGACCGTCTTGCCGATGCCGCGATGGGATAGGACGCGGGGCAGGCGGGGCATCGCCCGCAAGGGGAGTCCGCAGGGGGCTGGGGATATGGTTGCGGCGGGCGCACGGCCTGCATACGCAACGATGTAACATAGCTTTCCCGCTGGAGGACCGCCGGGGCGCATCAGCCCTGCATGGAGTGGGAAGAACCATGGACCACGAAGACTTGAAGCTCGCAGCGGACTTTCCCGCCGTCAGCTATGACGGCTGGCGGAAGATCGTTGAAGAAAAAGAACTCAAGGGGGCGCCATTCGACAAGAAAATGGTGACCAAGACCCCGGAAGGCGTCGACATCCAGCCGCTCTACGTTGCGGAGAACTGGCCGTGGGCGGGGGATCCCTCCGGTTTCCCCGGATTCTTTCCGTTCACCCGCGGCACCCAGGCGATCGGCCGGGTGCAGAACGGCTGGGACAAGCGCCAGGAATTCAAGGAGCCGGAGCCCAAGGCGGCGAACCGGGAAATCCGTCATGATCTCGCGCGCGGCGTCACCTCGGCGGCCCTGCGCCTCGACCTCGCGGCGCGCGGCGGCCTCGACCCGGCCAATGCGCCGGAGGCGGCGGGCCTGGACGGCGTGATGGCGCACGACGCGGCGGCCCTCGCCACGGCGCTGGAAGGCGTGGACCTCTCCCGTGTGGCGGTGCAGATCGAACCCGGCGCAGCCTTTCTGCCCGCGGCGATGGCGCTCTCCGGCCTGTTCCTGAAACAGGGCGTGGAGGCCAAGGCGGCACGCGGCAACTTCGGCGCCGACCCGCTCGGCACCCTGGCCGAACTCGGCCGCCTGCCCTATGCGGCGGAGACCGGGCTTGCCCATCTCGGCGCGCTTGCCGCCTGGACCGCCAGGACCTGGCCCGGCATCCGCGCCGCGCAGGTGGATACCTCGGCCTACCACCACGCGGGCGCGAGCGAGGCGCACGATCTCGGCATCGCGCTCGCCACCGGCGTCGCCTACCTCAAGGCGATGGAAGCCGCGGGCATGGGCATCAACGACGCCTGCAGCCAGATCGGCTTCACCCTGTGCACCGACCAGAAGCAGTACGTGCAGATCGCCAAGATGCGGGCGGCGCGCAAGCTGTGGGCCGCGGTGGCGAAGTCCTGCGGCGCCTCCGACGAAGCTGCGGCGATGCAGCTGCGCGCCAAGTCGGCGCAGCGGATGTTCACCCGCACCGACCCCTGGGTGAACATGCTGCGCGCCACGGTGTCCACCTTCGCCGCCGCGGTGGGCGGGGCGGATATCGTCACCTGCCTGCCGTTCGACGACGCGATCGGCCTGCCGGATTCCATGGGGCGGCGCATCGCGCGCAACACCCAGATCATCCTGATGGAGGAGTCCAACCTGTCCCGCGTGCTCGACCAGGCGGGCGGCACCTGGTCGATGGAGAGCCTGACCGACGAAATGGCGGAAAAGGCCTGGGCCTTCTTCCGCGAGATCGAGGCCAAGGGCGGCATCGTCGAAGTGCTGCGGTCCGGCTTCCTCAAGGACGCCATCGCCGCCACCATGGCGGCGCGCGACAAGGACATCGCCAAGCGCAAGGTGCCGCTCACCGGCGTGTCCGAATTCCCCAACATCATCGAAAAGGTGGTGGAGCGTCCCAAACCCGACCTCTCCGCCGCCTTCGCCGCCGACGTGACCCGCCGCGCCAAAGGCGACGCCGCGTCGGCGGCGCAATGCGCCGCGCTCGCCAAAGCCAAGGACGTGGTCGGGGCCGCCTGCGAGGCGGTGGGGGCCGGGGCCTCCTTCGCCGCAGTGGTCGCCGCGCTCGCCGATGGGGAGACCGCGGTGCCGCCGATGCCGAAGCGCCACCTGGCGGACAGCTTCGAACGGCTGCGCGACGCCGCCAACGCCTTCGAAAAAAAGACCGGCAAGCTGCCGCAGGTCTTCCTCGCCAACCTTGGGCCGGTGGCCAAGCACACCGGGCGCGCCACCTTCGCCAAGAACTTCTTCGAGGCGGGCGGCATCCAGGCGGTGACCAACAGCGGCTTCTCCGAAATCGAGCCCTGCGTCGCCGCGTTCAAGGAAAGCGGCGCGCGCATCGCGGTGATCTGCTCGGCGGATGCGCTCTATGAGGAGATGGTGCCCACCTTCGCCCCGGCGCTCAAGGCCGCGGGCGCGGAGAGCCTCTACCTCGCGGGCGCGCCCGGCGACAAGAAGGACGCCTACGATGCCGCGGGCATCGACGCTTACATTTTCATGGGCTGCGAAGTCCTCGGCATGCTGACCGCCGAGCTCGTCCGCCTGGGAGTGATCGAGAAATGATTCCGAACTTTGCAGACATCGACCTTTCGCAGGTCAAGGGCTCCGCGTCCTACAAGGATTGGGAAGCCAAGGCTGCCGCCGCGGCGGGCCGCAAGCTCGACAGCATGCTGTGGGAAACCCCGGAAAAGATCGGCGTGAAGCCGCTTTATTCCGCCGCCGACCTCGCCGGTCTCGACCACCTGCACACCATGCCGGGCCTGCCGCCCTATAAGCGCGGGCCGTACACCACGATGTACGTGATGAAGCCCTGGACGGTGCGCCAGTACGCGGGCTTTTCCACCGCCGAAGAGTCCAACGCCTTCTACCGCCGCAACCTCGCGGCCGGTCAGAAGGGCCTGTCCATCGCCTTCGACCTCGCCACCCACCGCGGCTATGACTCCGACCATCCGCGCGTCGTCGGCGACGTCGGCATGGCGGGCGTGGCGGTGGACTCCATCCTCGATATGGAGGTGCTGTTCTCCGGCATTCCGCTCGACCAGATGTCGGTGTCGATGACGATGAACGGCGCGGTGCTGCCGGTGCTCGCGCTTTACATCCTCGCCGCCGAGGAGCAGGGCGTGCCGCGCGAGAAGCTCGCCGGGACCATCCAGAACGACATTCTCAAGGAGTTCATGGTCCGCAACACCTACATCTTCCCGCCGCTGCCCTCGATGCGGATCATCTCCGACATCTTCGAGTACACCTCGCAGAACATGCCGAAGTTCAACTCGATCTCGATCTCCGGCTACCACATGCAGGAAGCCGGGGCGACCGCCGACATCGAAATGGCCTACACCCTCGCCGACGGCATGGAATACATCCGCGCCGGCATCGGCGCGGGCCTGACCGTGGACGACTTCGCGCCGCGCCTGTCGTTCTTCTGGGCGATCGGCATGAACTTCTTCATGGAAGTGGCGAAGATGCGGGCGGCGCGCCTGCTCTGGGCCAAGATCGTGAAGAGCTTCGACCCCAAGAACGCGAAGTCGATGTCGCTGCGCACCCACTCCCAGACCTCGGGGTGGTCGCTCACCGCGCAGGACGTGTTCAACAACGTGGTGCGCACCCAGATCGAGGCGATGGCCGCGGCCCAGGGCCACACCCAGTCGCTGCACACCAACGCGCTGGACGAGGCGCTCGCCCTGCCGACCGACTTCTCGGCCCGCATCGCGCGCAACACCCAGCTGTTCATCCAGCAGGAAACCGGCATCTGCAACATCATCGACCCGTGGGCCGGTTCCTACTACGTCGAGTCCCTCACCGACCAGCTGGCGCGCCGCGCCTGGGCGCATATCGAGGAGGTGGAAGCCTCCGGCGGCATGGCCAAGGCGATCGAGGCGGGCATCCCCAAGATGCGCATCGAGGAGGCGGCGGCCCGCACCCAGGCGCGCATCGACGCGGGGCGGCAGACCGTGCTCGGCGTCAACAAGTACAAGCTCGACGAAGAGGAATCGGTGGACGTGCTGAAGGTGGACAACACCGAGGTGCGCAAGACTCAGATCGAGAAGCTGCACAAGCTCCGCGCCAACCGCGATCAGGCCGAGGTCGACAAGTGGCTGGCCCGCATCACCGAGGCGGCGGGCGCGAAGCGCGGCGAGGCGAACTACGGCAACCTTCTCGAAATCGCAGTGAACGCGGTGCGGGCGCGCGCCTCGCTCGGCGAGATCTGCGACGCCTGCGAGAAGGTGTTCGGGCGTCACAAGGCGGTGATCCGGGCGATTTCCGGCGTCTACACCGCCGAAGTCGGTAAGGATTCCAATCAGATGAAGGAAGTCGCCGCTCTCATCGAACGCTTCGAAGAGAAGGAAGGCCGCCGTCCCCGCATCTTCCTGGCGAAGATGGGCCAGGACGGCCACGACCGCGGCCAGAAGGTGATCGCCACCGGCTTCGCCGACATGGGCTTCGACGTCGATATCGGCTCGCTGTTCCAGACCCCGGAGGAAGCCGCGCGTCAGGCGGTGGAAAACGACGCCCACGTCGTCGGCGTGTCCTCGCTCGCCGCGGGCCACCTCACCCTGGTTCCGGCGCTGCGCGACGAACTGAAGAAACTGGGGCGCGAGGACATCCTCATCGTCGTCGGCGGCGTCATTCCGCCGCAGGACTTCCAGGCGCTCTACGATTTCGGCGCCGCGGCGATCTTCCCGCCCGGTACGGTGATCTCGGAGTCGGCCAAGGAGGTGCTGCAGAAGCTGATGGCCAACCTCGGCTTCGACGGCACGGCGGCGGCCGAATGACCGCGCTCTTCGTCGATACCGGAAAGGTCTCGGTCACTCCCCCCAACGACCGGCAGGTGTGGCGCGCTCAGCGCGCCACACTCTCCCTCGACGACTATGTGGAGGGGGTGCTCTCCCGCGACCGCATGCGGCTTGCCCGCGCGATCTCCCTGGTGGAGAGCAGCAACCCGGACCACCAGCGCCTGGCGCAGGAACTGCTGGTCCGCCTCGCGCCGCACTGCGGCGCGGCGCACCGCGTCGGCATCACCGGGGTGCCGGGGGTGGGCAAGTCCACCTTCATCGAAAGTTTCGGCAACCGCCTCACCGAATGGGGGCACCGCGTCGCGGTGCTGGCGGTGGACCCCAGCTCCAGCCGCTCCGGCGGCAGTATCCTCGGCGACAAGACCCGCATGGAGACGCTGGCCAACAACCCCAACGCCTACATCCGGCCCTCGCCGTCCTCCGGCCGCCTGGGCGGCGTCACCCGCACCACCCGCGAAACCATGATGGTGATGGATGCGGCGGGCTACGACGTGATTCTGGTGGAGACGGTGGGCGCGGGGCAGAACGAGACGGTGGTCGCCGACATGACCGACTTCTTCCTCGTGCTGATGCTGCCCGGCGCGGGCGACGAACTGCAGGGGATCAAGAAGGGGGTTCTCGAACTCGCCGACCTGATTGCGGTCAACAAGTGCGAGGACGACAACGAACAAAAGGCGGAGGCGGCGCGCCAGCACTACGCCAACGCGCTGCACATCATGACCCCGGCCTCGGCCAACTGGCGGCCGCCGGTGCTGAAGATTTCCGGTCTGGCGGGCATCGGCCTCGACGATTTGTGGGAACAGATCGAGGAGCACCGCGGCCTGCTCACCGAAAGCGGCGAACTGGAGGCGACGCGCCGCCGCCAGCGCATCAAGTGGATGTGGAGCATGATCGAGGACAAGCTGATGGATGCGATGAAGGCGCACCCGCAGGTGAAGACCCGTCTGCCCGCGATTTCCGCTGCGGTGGAGGAGGGGTCGACCACGGTGCCGGTGGCGGTGCTGGAGTTGTTGCGCGCCTTCGGCCTTTCGGTCGATCTCAACGGCTGACCGCAAGCCCGAAAGGGCTTGACGGACGAAATGTAATATTATAACAAATAAGTACCGACGCGATGGTTCCCCCGCCTTTTGGGGGTGAAAAGGGAAGCCGGTGTCAATCCGGCGCTGTCCCCGCAACTGTGAGCGGCGAGCCGATTTCCACTCTTGCCACTGGTCCCCCAGGACTGGGAAGGCGGAAACCCCCGGCCCAGACCCGCAAGCCAGGAGACCTGCCACCGCGCGCGTCACGACCGCAGACCGGGGGGTGTGCGCGGTGCGGACTCCCGTTTGTGACGCGATTGTAGGGAAGTCACAAAGGGACGTTTCGCGATGCAGCGTGAAAACCGTTTCCTGTCCATCTTCGTCTCCCGGAACCCGGGCGCATCCGCGCGCGGCAGGGGCCTATCCGTCCTGCCCGCGTCCCCGGGGTTCACCGTGTCGATGGCGTTCTGGCTTCCGATTCTGCGTGACCCGAAAGGGAGGCTGCTTTCGGCCTGCGGCCTCCGCCCCTAGTTGACGGTCACGAACGTCCCGGTCCGTATCGAGCAACGGATCGGAAGACTTGGCGGCGGCGCTCCGGATGCGGGGCTGCCGCCGCTTTTTTGCGGCGCAGAGGAGGCTTTTGTTTTGGGGTGGCGGTCCCTCCGGAGTCTGGCCGCTTCCCTCGGTGCTAGATAGGTTCTAGCATAACAAAATATGCAGGACGAAAAGGAAGGGCGATGCAGACGGAGCCCGCCGCTGCGCCGGGACTGCTGAAGCTGTTGGTGGTGTGGGTGACCACGCGCTGCCAGCTGCGCTGCCGCTATTGCTATATGGAAGGCGGCGAGGCTCCGGCGGAGGATCTGGACCCGCAGCTGTTCGCGCGGGTGGCGCAGACCGTGGGCTTCGCACCGGGGGCCGAGGTGCAGATCGCCGGGGGCGAGCCCGGCCTGGTCCCCGAAGCGGTGGCGGAGGTGGCGCGCCTCGCCCGCGGCCTGGGGGTGGCGCGGGTCAACGTGCAGACCAACGGGCTCGCCATCGGCGAGCGCTTTCTCGATACGGTGAAGCGCCACCGCCTCGGCGTCGGGGTCAGCCTCGACGGGCCGCCCGCGGTCAACGACCGGGTGCGCGGCCGCAGCGGCGAGGTCTTCGCCGGTCTTGCGCGGCTGGAAGCGGCGGGGGTTCCCTTCGGCGTCACCGCGGTGGTGTGTCGCGACACCGTCGCCACCCTGCCGGACCTTGCGCTGCTGCTCGCCGGGTTTTCCCAGGCGCGCTCCATCGGCCTGGACGTGCTGCGCCCCGCCGGGCGCGGCGCGGAGGCCGATTTGCCCGCCGCGGCGGAAGTGGCCGCCGCCTATGCGGCGCTGGCCGACCGCCTGGACTGGGTCAACCGCCGCCGCGCCGCGCCGATTCGCCTGCGCGAGGCGGGGTTTGCCGCCTGCGGCGCGCGCGACGCCTTCTGCGCTGCGGAGGCGGGCAGCGGCGCGGTGCTCACCCCCGGCGGGCGGCTCTATGCCTGCGCCGGACTGGTCGGCCTTGCCGAGCACGACTGCGGCAGCGCCGACGCGCCGGATTTCGCCCGTCTGCGCCGCGGCCTGCACCCGCCGAAGGGTTGCGCCGCCTGTGCGCTGGGGGATTGCGGCGGGCGCTGCCCGGCGCGCGCCGTGCTGTCGCCGCGCGCCGCCGTCCTCGACTGCGTGATGCGGCATGCCGCCGCAGCGCGGGCGGGCGTCACCGATTTATAATTATTCTAATCCTCAGGTTGAATTGGCCGGACCAGAAGTGACTCATAGATTGACGGGTCATCGGCAATATGGAAAGCTCACTTGTCTGATGAGTGAATGAGTTGCCGGTGCGCCGCCGAGGCGCCGGGCTGTTTCTTGCCGAGCCGCCGGGGGGCGGGGTTCGCAGGGGCGGGGAGGGATCGTGGGACCGATCAAGAAGGTCAGGCTCTCCGAGAGCGTGGTCGACGCGATCAAGCAGATGATCGTCGACGGCGGATTCGCGCCGGGCGACAAGTTCCATTCGGAAAACGAACTCACCACCCGTCTCAAGGTCAGCCGTTCCTCGGTGCGCGAGGCGGTGCGCATCCTCGAGGTGGTCGGGCGGCTTTCGGTGAAGCACGGCAAGGGGATCTTCATCGCCGGAGCCGACAGCCACCCCTTCGAGGCCTTCGTCGACTGGCTGAAGAACAACGACCAGTCGCTGCAGGAGCACTTCGAGGTGCGCCTGATCATCGAGCCGCAGACCGCGCGCCTCGCCGCTCTCAACGCCACGCCGGAGGAAATCTCCCTGCTCGATGCGGTGCATGCGGGCTTCGTGCACAACGCCGGGTTGGGCCTCTCGGCGGAGACCATCCGCTGCGACCGCGAGTTTCACAAGCTCTTGGCCAAAGCCACCCACAACAAGATTCTCTATGCGCTGACCAAGTCGATGACCACGGCGCTGCTCGACGGCTGGATTTCCAGCTTCCACACGCCGGGGCGCATGGGCAAGACGGTGTACGAGCACGGCCTGGTGCTCGCCGCGGTCAAGGCCGGGGACGCGGACGCGGCCATGGAGCGGATGGCCACCCACCTGCGCAACG
>JBFWJB010000044.1:0-13330 GCA_050253435.1 Rhodospirillaceae bacterium | reverse complement strand
GCCGCGAGGTTGTTGATGTTGACCTCGATGATGTCGGTCCAGCGGTTCTTCGGCGCGAATTCCTCAAGGTAGACCGCGGTGGCCACGCCCAGCGGGAAGGAGAGCGCCAGCGTCACCAGCATGGTGAGGAAGGACCCGGAGACCGCGCCCCAGATGCCCGCCAGCTCCGGCTCGCGGCTGTCGCCCTGGGTGAAGAAGCGCCAGTTGAACCGCGTCTCGATGCGCCCGTCGGCCATCAGCTTGTCGATCCAGGCGATCTCCTTGTCGCTCATGCGGCGTTCGTGCTCCGCCACGTCGCGCGGGATTTTGCCCTTGATCAGCATGTCCACGTCGTCGGAGGCGGGCACCCAGACTTCGCCCTTCTTGCCGATCAGAGAGGGGTCGGCGAACACGTGGTCGCGGATCTCGAAGGTCGCGCCGGAAGAGACGAGGCCGTTGAGCATGCGCCGGTCGCCGCGGGACTCGACATCGGGGAACAGCTCGTGCATCGCATCGCGGTAGAGCTTGCCGTAGTTGGCGCGGCGCATTTCGGCGGCGTCGCGCAGCCCCTGCGGGTCGATCACCGAGACGTCGTAATGGATCGGCAAGCGGATCTCCGTCTGCACGAAGGCGGAGTAGCCCTTGCCGACGATGCTCGCGAACAGCAGCACCATGAAGACGAGCGCGGAAACGATCGCCACCAGGCCGAACAGGCGGAAGCGCCGCTCGGCGCGATAGCGCCTGGCGATTCCCGCCGCCACCAGTTCGCGGGTGCGCGCGCCGCCGCGCGGCGTATCGGCCGTCATCTCACTCATATTGTTCCCTATACTTCCGCACCACGTGCAACGCGAAGATGTTGAGGCCCAGGGTGACGCAGAACAGCACCAGGCCGAGGGCGAAGGCCGCCAGCGTCTTGGCGCTGTCGAACTCCTGGTCGCCGGTGAGCAGGGTGACGATCTGCACCGTCACCGTGGTCACCGCTTCCAGCGGATTGAAGGTGAGGTTGGCGGCAAGACCCGCGGCCATCACCACGATCATCGTCTCGCCTATGGCGCGCGAAACCGCCAGCAGCACGCCGCCGACGATGCCCGGCAGCGCCGCGGGGAGAAGGACGTTGCGGATCGTCTCCGACTTGGTGGCCCCCAGGGCATAGGCGCCGTCGCGCATCGCCTGGGGCACCGCGTTGATCACGTCGTCGGAGATTGAGGAGACGAAGGGAATGATCATCACTCCCATCACCAGCCCGGCGGCGAGCGCGCTCTCCGAGGCGACGGAAAGTCCCATACCCTCGCCGAGGCGGCGCATGAAGGGCGCGACGGTCAACGCGGCGAAGAAGCCGTAGACCACGGTGGGAATGCCCGCGAGAATTTCCAGAAGCGGTTTGGCCACGGCGCGGAACTTGCGGTGCGCGTATTCCGACATGTAGATCGCCGACATCAGGCCGACCGGCACCGCAACGCACATCGAGATCAGGCTGATGAGAAGCGTGCCGGTGAACAGAGGCACCGCGCCGAAGGAGCCGGAGCTGCCCACCTGGTCGGCGCGCAACGCGGTCTGCGGGCTCCAGTGCAGGCCGAAGAGGAAGTCCAGAGGCGCGACCTTGCCGAAGAAGCGCAGGGACTCGAAGAGGAGCGACAGCACGATGCCGATGGTGGTGAAGATCGCCACCAGCGAGCTCGCCACCAGGAACACCGTGATCACCGCCTCGACGCGGTTGCGGGCGCGCAGAGTCAGCGAGATGCGGCCGTAGGCATAGCGCGCGCCGATCGGCGCAAGCACCAGGCAGAGCACCGCGAGCGCCGCGTTGCCGATGGTGTAGAGCCGCCGGAAGGTCTCCGCCGCGGCCTGAATCTCCGGCGCGGGCGCGGCGCGCACCACGTCGCCCAGCGCAAGATTGCGGATATCGTTCCAGATCAGGTTGAGGCGCGCCTCGGGCAGCGCCGAGTACGAATCGGGCAGTCCGGCGAGCACCAGGCCCTTCACCAGGATCGGCTGCATCGCCACCCAGGCGACGGCGATGAGAAGGGCGGGCAGGCCGCACCACAGGGCGACGTAGAAACCGTGATAGGTCGGGCGGGAATGCAGGGAGGCCTGCTGCCGCCCCGGCGCAACGGCGCGCGCGCGGCCGGTGCCGAAACGGTACGAGATGACCGAAAGAACGGCCAGAACCAGAAGCAGGAGACTCAACGACATCAACGGGCCTCATCGTCGCGTAGAAACCGGGGGCGTCCCGGCGCGGGGCGATTATACCGGCGCGACACGCATCGCGCTAAGGACTTCGGCTCCCGTTTTTTCCAGGAAACCGCCGCCGCCCGTTTCCGGGCGGCGGCCCGTGCGACCGGAGGTCCGGTTACTTCACGTTGTTCGGCAGAGCCTTGCCGTCGGCCGCGGTCTTCTTGAGCGCGTCGGCCGGCAGCGGGATCAGGCCGATCTGCGGCAGATAGCCATCCGCGCCGATGGCGGCCGGGGAGGTGAACTCCGCCACGTATTCCTTGATGCCCGGGATCACGCCGACGTGCGCGCCCTTGACGTAGAAGTACAGCGAACGGGAGACCGGGTACTTCGCCGAGGAGATGTTCTCGAAGGTCGGAGCCACGCCGTCGACGTGCGCGCCCTTGATCTTGTCGGTGTTCTGGTCGAGGAACGAGAAGCCGAAGATGCCGAGCGCCTTCGGGTTTTCCACCAGCTTGTTGACGATCAGGGTGTCGTTCTCGCCGGCCTCGATGTAGGCGCCGTCTTCACGGATCGACTGGCAGGCCGCCTTGAAGCCCTTCTTGTCGGTCTTCTTCATCGCCTTGACGAAGGCGAATTCCTCGCAGCCGTGGTCCATCACCAGCTCGGTGAAGGCGTCGCGGGTGCCGGAGGTGGGCGGCGGACCCAGCACTTCGATGGCGTTGGCCGGAAGCGACGCATTCACGTCCTTCCAGGTCTTGTAGGGGTTGGGGACGAGCTTGTCGCCGCCCTTCGGATCCGGAACGGACTTGGCGAGCGCCAGGTACAGGTCCTTGCGCGACACGTTGAAGGACGGACCGTTCTTGGAATCGGCGACGACGATGCCGTCGAACCCGATGACGATCTGGGTGATCTTGGTCACGCCGTTCTTATGGCAGGTCTCGACCTCGGAGGCCTTGATCGCGCGCGACGCGTTGGTGATGTCCGGGTGATCCACGCCGACGCCGGCGCAGAACAGCTTCAACCCGCCGCCGGAGCCCGTGGACTCGATCACCGGCGTCTTGAACGAGGTGGTCTTGCCGAACTGCTCGACGACCTTGGAAGCGAACGGGAACACCGTGGACGAGCCGACGATGCGGATCTGATCGCGGGCTTCGGCCACTCCGGCGAAAGCAACCGTCGCAAGAGCGGCGACAGCGAGAGTACGTTTCATCACAGCGAATGCCTCCGGTAAGAGGGTTTTTTTCAGAATAACGAGCAAACCGCGGCCCAGGCGAAACCGCTTGCCGACCGCAGGGCCAAAGTACGCGGGGACGGCGACGCATTTGTGAACGGAAGATGAAGGTTCCATGACAACGCCCCCGGTACGGCCGTACGCAATTCCCTTGGCGGCGGCACCTGCCGGATATACCTTCGGCTGGGATTTTTTTAGAATCGTTGGAAGGTTCGCGCCTTGCCGATCGCCCTGCCGGACCCGTTCGCCCCCGCCCAGATCGCCGGCTACGCCGCCTGCGTGCTCGGCGTCACCGCCTTTCTGCAACGCAACGACCGCAGGCTCAAACTGATGACCTGCGTCCAGGCCGCCGCCTATGCCCTGCATTACGCCCTGCTCGGCAACCTCGGCGCGGCGGGCAGCGCCGGAGTCTCCAGCGTGCGCTCCGCCGCCGCGGCCTATTCCCGCTCGCCCTGGCTCGCCGCCCTCTTCGTCAGCCTCAACATCGGCATCGGCGGCTTCCTGGCGGAGGGCATCCCCGGATGGCTGCCGGTGATCGGCAACAGCATCGGCACCCTCGCCCTCTTCTTCCTTCACGGCATCGCGATGCGGGCCACCCTCCTCTCCGCCACCGCGATGATCCTCACCACCAACATCCTCTCCGGCTCCATCGGCGGCACCGTGCTCGAAATCTTCATCGCCACCGCCAATACCATCACCATCTTCCGCCTCTCCCGCCTGCGCCGCGCGACAGCGACGTAAAAACCAAAACTTTGCGAGGGGACTCGGCCCCCTCGCGCACCCCATATGTTTATTTTTGCGCGTAGCGCCATAAGACCATCACGCGGCGTGACGGTTGCCTGCCGCTGCGTGGCGAAAAACGAATGGGGGGTCTGGGGCCTCAGGCCCCAGCGGGTCCGGGCGGAGCCCGGCCTGGTTTTACCGCAAAGCCGCGATATTGCCCGCGTAGTCGGGAGTGGCGAACACCGCGCTGCCTGCGACCAGCACGTTTGCGCCCGCGGCGATGCAGGTTTTCGCCGTTTGCGGGTTGATGCCGCCGTCGACTTCGATCTCGGCGGCGCGGGAGCCGAGCATCGCCTTGATGCGGGCGATCTTCTCCACCTGGGAGGAGATGAACGACTGGCCGCCGAAGCCGGGATTGACGCTCATCACCAAAATCAGGTCCACCGCGTCGAGCACATAGGCGAGCGCGCTTTCCGGCGTCGCCGGGTTGAGCGAGACGCCCGCCTTCTTGCCGAGGCTTCTGATCAGTTGCAGCGAGCGGTCGAGGTGGCGCGTCGCCTCCGCATGCACGGTGATGATGTCGGCGCCCGCCTCGGCGAAGGCGGGGATCAGCGGGTCCACCGGCTCGATCATCAGGTGGACGTCGAAGGGCAGAGCGGAGTGCTTGCGCAGCGCCTTCATCACCGGCGCGCCGAAGGTGAGGTTGGGGACGAAGTGGCCGTCCATCACATCGACGTGAATGTAGTCGGCCCCGGCGGCCTCCAGCGCACGGACCTCCTCGCCCAGGCGGGCGAAGTCGGCGGAGAGGATCGAGGGGGCGATTTTCACGGCCATCGGCGGCTCCTGCGTCGGAAAACGGGGCGGCCGGAAGGCCGCCCCGCGCATCGTGGGTCAGATGCCGATGATCGGCTGCGAGCCCGGCTTCGCCGGGGCGGCGTCGCGGACCTTCGGGTCGAGCTCGCCCGAGGCGTAGCGCTTCGCCATATCGGCCAGCGGAATCGCCTTGATCTTGCTGGCGCGGTTGCAGGTGCCGAAGGCCTCGTAGCGCTCCAGGCAGACCTTCTCCATCGCCGCCATGGCGGGCTTGAGGTACTTGCGCGGGTCGAATTCCTTCTTGTCCTCGGCGAAGACCTTGCGGATCTGGCCGGTGATCGCCATGCGGCAGTCGGTATCGATGTTGACCTTGCGCACGCCGTGCTTGATGCCCTCGACGATCTCTTCCACCGGCACGCCGTAGGTCTGCGGCATCGCCCCGCCGTACTGGTTGATGATGTCCTGCAGGTACTGCGGCACCGAGGAGGAGCCGTGCATCACCAGGTGGGTGGTGGGCAGGCGCTCGTGGATCGCCTTGACCACGTCCATGGCGAGGATGTCGCCGGTGGGCTTACGGGTGAACTTGTAGGCGCCGTGCGACGTGCCGATGGCGACGGCCAGCGCATCCACCTTGGTCTTGGCGACGAAGTCGGCGGCCTGGTCCGGGTCGGTGAGGAGAGCGCTGCGGTCGAGCTTGCCCTCGAAGCCGTGGCCGTCCTCCTTGTCGCCCTTGCCGGTCTCGAGCGAGCCGAGGCAGCCGAGCTCGCCTTCCACCGAAACGCCGACGAGGTGGGAGACGTCGGAAACCGACTTGGTGGTCTCGATGTTGTAGAAGTAGGTGGACGGGCTCTTGCCGTCTTCCATCAGGGAGCCGTCCATCATCACCGAGGAGAACCCGGCGGACACTGCGGACAGACAAGTCGCGAGGTTGTTGCCATGGTCCTGGTGCATGCACACCGGGATGTCGGGGTACATCTCGACCACGCCCATGATCATGTGCTTGATCATAATGTCGCCCGCATACTGCCGCGCGCCGCGGCTTGCCTGCAGGATCACCGGGGCGTCGGCCTTTTTCGCCGCCACCATGATCGCCAGCACCTGTTCCATGTTGTTGACGTTGAACGCGGGCACGCCGTAGCCGAATTCAGCCGCATGATCCAGCAGCTGCCGCATCGAAATCATCGCCATGGTGTCGAGTCCTCCTGTTCCGGTTCTCTCGTTCCCGGTGACCCGCGCCCGAAGACGGCGGGTCCCGGCGGTTTATGGTTCAGCCCAAGCGAGTCTTCACCGTCCGCACCACGTTGTCCACGGTGAAGCCGAAGTGTTCGAAGAGTTTCTCGGCGGGCGCGGAGGCGCCGAAACCCGGCATCGCAATGATCGGCCCGTCGCCGACATAGCGTTCCCAACCCATGCCGACGCCCGCCTCGATGGCGGCGCGCACGCCGCTTCCGCCCAGCACCGCGGCGCGGTAGTCCGCCGGCTGCGCATCGAACAGCTCCCAGCACGGCAGCGAGACCACGGCGGTGGCTATGCCCTCGGCGTTGAGCGCCTTCGCCGCCTCCACCGCCAGCGCCACTTCCGAGCCGGTGGCGATCAGCGTCGCGGCGCGCGGCCCGGGGGCCTCGGCGATCACGTAGCCGCCCTTGGCGCAGAGGTTCTCCGCGGTGTGCGCGGTGCGCAGGGTCGGCAGGTTCTGGCGCGACAGGGCAAGCACGCTCGGGCGATTCGTCTGGTTGAGGGCGGCGGCCCAGCACTCCGCGGTCTCCACCGCGTCGGCGGGGCGCATGACAAGAACATTGGGCATGGCGCGCAAGGACGCAAGGTGTTCGACCGGCTGATGCGTCGGTCCGTCCTCGCCGAGACCGATCGAATCGTGGGTCATCACATAGACGACGCGCAGCCCCATCAGCGCCGAAAGGCGCAGCGCCGGCCGCAGATAGTCGGTGAACACCAGGAAGGTGCCGCCGTAGGGAATGAACGGGCCGCCGAGGGCGAGGCCGTTCATCGCGGCGGCCATGCCGTGCTCGCGGATGCCGAAGTGGATGTAGGTGCCCGCATAGTCGCCGGGCGCGATCTCCGGCTGGCCCGCACCCTGGGTGAGGTTGGAGCCGGTGAGGTCGGCGGAGCCGCCGACCAGTTCGGGAATCGCCTTGGCGAGCACGGAGATCACGTCCTGACTCGCCTTGCGGGTGGCGACCTTGGGCTTGGCCTCGGAGAGCGCCTGCTTGTGGGCGTTGAGCGCGGCGGTCCAGCCCTCCGGCATCAGCCCTTCGGAAAGGCGCTGGAACTCGTCGTATTTATCTTCGGGGAGGAAGCTCATCCGCGCTTCCCAGGCGGAATGTAGGGCGGAGCCCTTGATGCCGATCAGCTCCCAGGCGTCGCGCACGTCTTCCGGCACCTCGAACGGCGCATAGGGCCAGCCGAGGGCCTCGCGCGCCGCGGCGATCTCGTCCGCGCCGAGCGGCGCGCCGTGAATCTTGTGGCTGCCCGCCTTGTTGGGCGCGCCCTTGCCGATCACCGTGCGGCAGGCGATGAGCGACGGGCGGGCGCTCTCCCGCGCCGCGGCGATGGCGGCGGCGATCGCCTCCGGGTCGTGGCCGTCGACGCGCACCGCGTCCCAGCCCGCCGCCTCGAAGCGGGCGAGCTGGTCCTCGGAGGTGGCGAGCGAGGTCGCCCCGTCGATGGAGATGCCGTTGTCGTCCCACAGCACGATCATCTTGGACAGCCGGAGATGCCCGGCGAGCGAGATCGCTTCCTGGCTGATGCCTTCCATCAGGCAGCCGTCGCCGCAGATCACGTAGGTGTAGTGGTCCACCGCGGCGTCGGAGAAGCGGGCGTTCATCATCCGCTCGGCGAGCGCCATGCCGACGGCGGTGGCGATGCCCTGGCCGAGCGGCCCGGTGGTGGTCTCCACGCCCGGCAGGTGGCGGTATTCCGGATGCCCCGCGGTGGACGAGCCGAACTGGCGGAAGTTCTTGATGTCCTCGATGCCGATGCCCGGATAGCCGGTGAGATGGAGCAGCGCATAGAGCAGCATCGAGCCGTGCCCGGCGGAGAGCACGAAGCGGTCGCGGTCCGGCCATTCGGGATTCTGCGGGTCGAACTTCAGAAAGCGGGAGAACAGCACGGTGGCGACGTCGGCCATGCCGAGCGGCATGCCGGGATGGCCGGAATTGGCTTTCTCGATCGCATCTGCGGCCAGGAAGCGGACGGCGGTCGCCAGGCGGGCTTCGGAGACGGGCGCCGGGGTCGCGGTGGTCATCGTGGGGGATATTCCTTGCATCGTGTCGGAAACAAAACGAAAGCCGGGGGTTGCCCGGCTTTCACGCATCAATCGGCTTCCACCATGTGGTAGCTGGTCAGCACTTGGCGCTCGCCGTAGGGACCGCTGATCATCAGGGTCTGGGTGCGGGCGAAGTCGCCCTCCACGGTCACGCCGTCGACCAAAATGCCGTCGGTAACGCCGGTGCCGCAGAAGAACACCTGATCGGAAGAGATGAGGTCGTCCATCATCAGCCAGTCCTTGGTGTCGAGCCCGAACTCGGTGATCACCTTGCGCTCGTGCTCCGACTGCGGGTCGAAGCGGCCCATGAAGTCGGCGCCCAGCGCCCGCAGGGCGCAGGCGGTGAGGATGCCCTCGGGCGTGCCGCCGGTGCCGAGCAGCATATCGATGCCGGAATCCGGGAAGGCGGCAAGCAGGCCGCCCATCACGTCGCCCGCCGGATAGAGGGCGCAGCGCGCCCCGGCGGCGTAGATCTCGGCGATCATCTTCTCGTGGCGCGGCTTCTCGAGCAGGAAGACGGTGAGTTCGCGCACCGGCTTGCCGAGCGCGCGGGCGAGCACCTTGAGTTTGTCGGCGGTGGGCGCCTCGGGGTCGATCAGGCCCTTGGCCTCCTTCGGCACCGCGATCTTTTCCATATAGTAGGACGGGCCGGGGTCGAACATCGTGCCGCGCGGCGCCAGCGCGATCACCGAAAGCGCGTTGGCGATGCCCTTGGCGGTGTAGCTGGTGCCCTCCACCGGGTCGACCGCGATGTCGAACTTGGCGCGGTTGCGGGTAAGCCCGATCGCCTCGCCGCAATAGAGTTCGGGAGCCTCGTCCTTGGCGCCCTCGCCGATGATCACCGTGCCCTCGATCGGCAGCGCGTTCAGCTCCTTG
The DNA here is from genome assembly GCA_050253435.1 of Rhodospirillaceae bacterium. Lineage (GTDB taxonomy): Bacteria > Pseudomonadota > Alphaproteobacteria > Rhodospirillales > Rhodospirillaceae > Oleispirillum. The sequence continues at coordinate 4,250 of JBFWJB010000044.1, read as the reverse complement.
CGCATCGCCTCCACCGCTGCGCCGTCGGCGGCGTTCTTGTCGCCGCGGCCGACCCAGTCGTAGGCGGCAAGCGCGGCAGCCTCGGTGACGTTGCGCAAGCAATAAGCGAAAAGCGGCGTCCGCTGCTGTATCGGACGATGCACCATGTGTCAGTCCCCCGTCATTGTGCCTTCCGTTTCCCGGACGGCGATGGCGGCCAAACCCTCCCGACAGGCGGGACTCGATGAGTGGGAAGGCGGGCTTCCGGCCGCGTTTCGGCCCGCTCCGAACAAGACAATTCCGTTACGCGCGGGGATACCTCAGCGCCGGGTCCGGCGCAACCCCGAAGAGGGCCCCGCCGACCGGTCATCCCCACCCGCAAAGCGCACCTACACCACTTTCCGGCTGCTCAGGTAGAAGGCGACCGCCTGGGAGCGGTTGTCCACATTGAGCTTTTCGTAGAGGTTTTTGAGGTGAAACTTCACGGTATTCAAAGAGATATCGAAGCGCTTGGCGATCTGGGCGTTGGTGATGCCGCCCGCAAGCGCGGTGAGCAACTCGCGCTCGCGGGGGGTCAGCGCCCCCAGCGGGTCGTTTACCGCACGCTGCGCATTGACGAAGGGAAAAATCTTGCGCCCGTCGGCGACCGCGGCGATGGTTTCCAACAGGTTCGCCCCGGGGTCGGATTTCGAGCAAAAGCCCCAGGCGCCAAGCATTTCCGCCTCCACCGGGATCGACGGATTGGACGACCCGGTATAGACGATGAGGCGCGCGTTGCGCTCCTTGCGGAGGAACGCCTCGAGCACGCCGCGCCCGCTGAGATAGGGCATCTCCCACCCGATCACCCCGACGTCGAAGCGCACGTTTTCCGCCGCGGTGAGAAAGCGCTCGCCATCGGGCGCCATCGACACCAGGACGAAACGCTCATCCGCCGCGAACAGGCGGATGAGGCTGCTCTGCAAGAGCGGATTCTTCTCCGCGATCATCACTTCGATCGGAGATTTCCGTTGAATCGACTTCCGTTTTTTTCCGGTCATCCTGGAATTGCACCCTTATGCCAGCGCCTTTGAAACGGGGCGGCAGACCCCGTTCCATCCCCGCCGCCCCTCCCCGGGCGGCCCGCGCACCGTCGAGCCCCCGCTCTGCTGTGCGTCAGTCGAACAATAGCGCAACCACCCGAATAGGCAAGCGGGTAGGGAATATTTCCCACCCTTTCTTGTAGGTGGTAGCTTCGCACCAGCCAAAATACGTCGACAACGTATTTTGATTCACCCCGCAACGCCGTGGCGGCCCGCAGCGCGGACCTCTTGCGGGGTCCGCCGGGGGGTAGGAGCGGCGACTCGGGGGGCTCACTCAACGTTTGCGCGCCGCCATCCAGGTGCGCAGGCGCTGCGGCGGCACCGGCTTGGAGAACAGGTATCCCTGGCCGACGTCGCAGCCCATGCCGGCGAGAATCTGCGCCTGGACCTTGGTCTCGATGCCCTCGGCGATGACCTTGAGCCCAAGCGCGTGCGCCATGGCGATGATGCCGCCGACCACGGTGACGTCGGCGGCGTCGGCTTCCAGGTTCATCACGAAGGCGCGGTCGATCTTGAGAAAATCGATGGGCAGGCGGCGCAGATAGGACAGGCTGGAGTACCCGGTGCCGAAATCGTCGAGCGCGGTGACCACGCCGAGGTCGCGCAGGGCGGCGAGCTGCTCCACGGTGTTCTCGTAGTCGGCGATCAGCGAGCTTTCGGTGAGCTCGAGCTGCAGCAGCGCCGGCGGCAGGCCGCTCCGCTCCAGCATGTCCGCGATCAGCGGCACCAGGGTGCCGGTGCGCAGCTGCTGCGCCGAAACGTTGACCGCAAGCGGCATCTCGAAGCCCGCCTCGCGGAAGCGCAGCGCCTCGGCGCAGGCTTGGCGCAGCACCCATTCGCCGATCGCGCCGATCACCCCGATCTCCTCGGCCAGAGGAATGAAGGTGGCCGGGGAGACCGCGCCGAAGGCGCGGCCGGTCCAGCGGATCAGCGCCTCCGCGCCGTCCACCGCATTGTCCGCGAGCCCGACCTTGGGCTGATAGACCAGCGAGAAATCCCCCGCCTCCGCCGCGGCGCGCAGCGCGGTTTCCATGCGCAAGCGGTCCTGCACCGTGGCGTCCATCCCCGCCTCGTGGAACTGCACGCCGCCGCCCTCGCCCTTCGCCCGGCGGCGCGCCGCATCGGCCTGGCGCAACAGGTCGGCGGCGGAGACGGCCTCGCCGGGGCACATCGCCACCCCGGCGGAGGCCCCCAGCCGCACCTCCCGCCCGGCGACGGCATAGGGTGCGGAGAGCGCCTCCACCATATGCCCGGCGCGCACCGCGTAGTCGGCGTCGGTCTCCCGCCCTTCCATCAGCACCACGAACTCGTCGGCGCCGATGCGCGCCACGGTGTCGGCCTCCCCCGCCTGGATCACCAGCCGCCCCGCCGCCTGGCGCAGCACCACGTCGCCGAAGGGCTGGCCGAGGCTGTCGTTGACCGCCTTGAAGCGGTTGAGGTCGATGGAGACCACCGCATAGCGTCCGCCGAGGCGCGCCCGCTGCATCAGTTGGCCCAGGCGGTCCCACAACAGGTCGCGGTTGGGCAGGCCGGTGAGCGGGTCGTGCATCGCCATGTGGGCGATGGTCTCGTCCTTGCGGCGCAGCTCGGTGGCGTCGGAGAACACCCCCACCGAGGAGGCGCCGGTGTCGGTCAGGTCTTCGGCGAGCGCGTTGATGGTGAGGTAGGCGAAGAAGCCGTCCCCGGCCGTGCCCTTGAGCCACAGCTCGCCGCTCCAACGCCCGGCCTCGCCGAACTCCGTCCACAGCGCGTCATAGAACGCCGGGTCCTGGCGGTCGGAGAACAACAGGCTGATCGGCCTGCCCCGCGCCTCGTCGCGGGAGAGCCCGGTGATGCGGCAGAACGCCGGGTTGACCGACAGGATGGTGCCGTCGCGGCGCAGCACCACCACCGCCTCGTCGGTGGTCTCGATGATATCGGCGGCAAGGCGCAGTTCGGCGGTGGACAGCGTCAGCGCCTGGTCGAGGTCGGCGGCGAGTTCGACCAGGCGGCGCTCGCGGTCGGCGAGGCGGCGGAACAGCGGCCGGAAGATCAGCGCCGCCTCGGCGGCAAGCGTCGCCAGCATCAGCCCGAGCACGCCGAACAGCACGTGCCGCAGGTTGCGGATAGCGCGCTCGCTGTCCGCCTCGTAGGTGCGCACCGCAAGGTCGAGCCCGGCGAGCAGGCGGTCGCGCGCCGCAACCCGCAGTTCGCGCAGCGCCACTTCATCGATGCTCCCCTCCGCCGCGGCGCGGGAGAAAGCGCGCGCCTGCCCCACATAGGCCGACACCCGGCTTTCCAGCAGCACCGGCGGCGCATCATAGACCCGCCGCACCGCCGCGCTTTCCGACGCGGGAATGCCCCAGTCCGCATCGCCCCTGCGCAATGCCCGGTGCGAGCGCGCCATCAGGTCGATGGCGTCGTCGAGGTCGGCGCGCAGGGCGGAGCGGGCGAGGGAGTCCTCCTCCGCGGCCAACTCCGCGGCAAGCCCGGCGATGCGCTGGGACAGCATGCGTTGCCGCCCCGCGACGTTGACGATGCGGGCGGTGGTTTCCTGCTGCCGGACGATGGAATCGACGAGCACGTGGGTGCCGATCGACAACCCGGCGATCAGCCCCAGGGCGACGAGGTAGCTGAGCGTGGCGCGGCGCAACCCGCCCCCCTGAGGAACGGCGCCATCCCTTTCGCGCATCGGCCTACCTCCCACTCAAGACACCCGTCTTGAGTGTGGCTCCGCAGCGGCGCGAGTCAAGAACCCTTAGTTGAAATCCGGGGACAGGTCAGTATTGCGGCTGGTTCTTGCGGTTGTAACGCAATTGCTCGTCGGTGAGCTGCATGCCGACATACACCCGCGCGTCGCCGGAGGACATGCTCTTGCCGAGCGGGATGTGCAGCGTCACCTCGGCATCGCGGTAGCGCACCTGGTTGACGTTCGGCGGGAAGGGCACCTCGGCGGTGAACACCTGCTTGCCCGCAGGATGCGGGAAGAAATCCGGCAGCGCGACGAAATACTGGAAGCTCTGGCGGCGCTCGCCGTCCTTGTCGCCGGGACCGGCGGCGGGGCCGAGCTTCGCCTGGAAGGCGACGGAAAGCGTCATCTCCACGGAGTTGGTCTTCTTGTCGACGGTGCACTCGCCGGTGTAGCCGAGAATCTCGGTCTCCATCACCAGGTCGGTGATGTCGGAGCCGCCGCGGAACTGCGTCGCCTGGGCG
>JBFWJB010000043.1:0-13366 GCA_050253435.1 Rhodospirillaceae bacterium | reverse complement strand
AAGGAGGTGGCGGCGCGGCAGCTGCACCTGCAGTCGAAGCGCGCCGACGGGCCCTTCGTCGTGGTCAACTGCGCCGCGATGCACCCCGACCGCATGGAGCGCGAGCTCTTCGGCATGGAGCCGGGTTACACCGCGCCCGATGCGCCGGGCCATCCCGGCGTGTTCGAACGCGCCCACGGCGGCACGCTGTTGCTCGACGAAGTGGCGGACATGCCGCTCGAGACCCAGGGCAAGATCGTCCGCGTGCTGCAGGACCAGAGCTTCGAGCGCCTGGGCGGCCACGGCCGGGTGAAGGTGGACGTGCGGGTGATTTCCACCACCAACAAGGACCTCTCCCACGCCATCGCCGAGGGGGCCTTCCGCGAGGACCTCTACTACCGCCTCGCCGTGGTGCCGATCGCCATGCCGCCCTTGCGCGACCGCCGCGAAGACATTCCCGATCTCGCCGCAGTGTTCCTGCACAACGCCGCCGCAGCCTCCGGCACTGCGCCGCGGGCGCTCGGCGAGGACGCGCTCGCCGCGTTGCGCTCCTACGAATGGCCGGGCAACGTGCGCCAACTGCGCAACGCCATGGACTGGGCGACGATCATGGCGCCCCACGACCCCAAGGTGACGATCACCGCCGACATGCTGCCGCCGGAGATCGGCGCCACCGCGCCGGTGACGCTGCACAGCCAGTATTCCGCCGAGATCATGGGGCTGCCGCTGCGCGAAGCGCGCGAATTGTTCGAGCGCGACTATCTTTCCAGCCAGCTCGCCCGCTTCGGCGGCAACATCTCCAAGACCGCGGGCTTCGTCGGCATGGAGCGGTCCGCCCTGCACCGCAAGCTCAAGTCTCTCGGCCTCTTCGCCGACGACCATTCGCGTTGAAACGATAAGGACAAACCGCCATGCGCGTTCTGATTTGCGGCGCCGGTCAGGTGGGATTCAACATCGCGCGCTACCTCGCCGCCGAGGATGCGGACATCACCGTGGTCGACCGCCGGCCGGACCTCATCCGCAAGATCCAGGACCAGCTCGACGTGCAGGCCGTGGTTGGCCATGCCGCGCACCCGGCGACGCTGGAGCAGGCGGGGGCCAACACCGCCGACATGATGATCGCGGTGACCCCCACCGACGAGGTCAACATGGTGGCCTGCCAGGTGGCGCATTCGCTGTTCAAGGTGCCCACCAAGATCGCCCGCGTACGCTCGCAGAGCTATCTCTCGCCGATCTGGGCCGACCTTTATTCCCGCGAGAACGTGCCGATCGACGTGATCATCTCGCCGGAGTACGAGGTGGCGCAGTCGGTGACGCGCCTCCTCGAAGTGCCGGGCGCGCTGGATGTCATCCCGCTGTGCGACGACAAGATCCGCCTCATCGGCGCGCGCGCCTCCTCGAAGTGTCCGATCCTCAACACGCCGCTGCGCCAGCTTTCCCAGCTCTTCCCCGAGCTTTCCATCGTCATCCTCGGCATCATCCGCGACGACAAGGCCTGGGTGCCCACCGGCGACGATATCATGCAGCCGGGCGACGACGTCTATTTCATCACCGAAACCGCCAAGACGCAGCGCGCGCTCGCGGTGTTCGGCCACGAGGATCAGCTTTCCAGCCGCGTGGTGATCTTCGGCGGCGGCAACATCGGCCTGGCGCTGGCGAAAAACCTCGAGGACCACCCGCTCAGCTTCAACAGCAAGCTCATCGAGATGGACGAGGACCGCGCCGAATACGCCGCGAAGACGCTGTCCTCCACCGTGGTCATCCACGGCGACGCGCTCGACGCCGACATCCTGGAAGAGGCGGGGATCAAGACCACAGACACCGTGGTGGCGATCACCGATTCCGACGAGACCAACATCCTCGCCTCGCTGCTCGCCAAGCGCCACGGGGTGAAGCGGGCGATCACGCTGACCAACAAGCCGGACTACAGCCGCCTGGTCAGCCACCTCGGCATCGACACCGCGATCAACCCGCGCGACATCACGGTTTCCACCATCTTGCAGCACGTGCGCCGCGGCCGCATCCACTCGGTGCACGCCCTGCACGAAGGCTTCGGCGAATTGATCGAGGCCGATGCGCTGGAAACCTCGGAACTGGTGGGCAAATCGATCAAGAGCGCCAGTCTGCCGCACGGCGTGCTGCTGGGCGCGATCGTGCGCGACGGTGCGGTGATCATCCCGCGCGGCAACACCACGGTGCAGGCCGGCGACCGCGTGGTGCTGTTCGCCGATGCGGACTCGATCCGCAAGGTGGAAAAGCTGTTCGCCGTGCGCCTGACCTACATCTGAGGACCGCATGAGCGCAAAAGCGGAAGCGGGGGCGCTTTGCCCCCCGAAGGCCATCGTCTTCGACTGGGACAACACCCTGGTCGACACCTGGCCCAACATCATCCACACGATGAACGTGACTCTCGCCGCCATGGGGCAGCCCACATGGAGCCTTGCGGAGGCGCGCCGGCGCATCGCGCGCTCGCTGCGCGACAGCTTTCCCGAGCTTTTCGGCGACCGCTGGAAAGAGGCGCGCGCCGTCTTCTACGACGAGCTGGAGCGCAGCCACATCGCCATGCTTACGCCGCTGCCCGGCGCGGATGCGGTGCTCGCGGGGTTCGCCGGGGCGGGCATACCGATGGCGGTGGTGAGCAACAAAACCGGCGACTACCTGCGCAAGGAGATATCCCACCTCGGTTGGGGACCGCGCTTCGCCGCGGTGTTCGGCGCAGGCGACCTGGCCCGCGACAAGCCCGCGCCGGACGCGGTTTTCGCCTTTCTGGATCGGGTTGGTCTTGCCCCGGGTCAAGATATCTGGTTTGTTGGTGACAGCCCGGTGGACGTCGAAACCGCCCACGCCGCCGGGTGTTGTGCCGTGTTCGTCAGTGGCGGAGAAAAACCGGCGTTTCCTCCGGAGCGCGCACCGCACGCGACCATCGGTGACTGTCGCGATCTCGCGAATTTGGTGCGGCATATGGACGGACCGGAACGGAAACACTAAGTCCAAGGGCGGGCCGGACGGCCTCCGCAGCCCGCATAATAACAACAAGGGGACCAAGAAAAAATGTCGTCGGAACGTAGCCAGAACGTACAGGACGTCTTCCTCAACCACATCCGTAAGAACAAGGCCCCGGTCACGGTGTTCCTGGTCAACGGCGTCAAACTGCAGGGGATCGTCACCTGGTTCGACAACTTCTCCATGCTGTTGCGGCGTGACGGCCACACCCAGCTGGTCTACAAGCATGCGATTTCCACGGTCATGCCGTCCCAGCCGATTCAGCTGTTCGAACCGGGCAAGGATGAGGACGGCGTCTGATCCCGCCGTGCTCGGGCGAGCATGAACCAAAACCCCCAGGCTGCCGCTCCCGCGCGCACCATCGTCGTTTTCCCGTTCCTCAAGGCCGGGCGCGCCGTAACGCATGAGCTTTCCGCCGTGCGCTCGCCGGAGGCGCGCCTGGAAGAGGCGGTGAGCCTGACCCAGGCGATCTCCGTCGAGGTGATCTTCGCCGAGATCGTGCCGGTCACGCGGCCGCGGCCCGCCACGCTGATCGGGCAGGGGGCGATCGAGGCGCTGAAAATCCGCATCGAGGCGGAGAAGGTCGGCCTCGCGGTGTTCGACTGCCACCTTACCCCGATCCAGCAGCGCAACCTGGAAAAAGCCCTGAACTGCAAGGTGATCGACCGTACCGCGCTGATCCTTGAGATCTTCGGCGAGCGGGCGCGCACCCGCGAAGGCACGCTGCAGGTGGAGCTGGCGCATCTGTCCTACCAGCGCAGCCGCCTGGTGCGCAGCTGGACCCACCTGGAGCGCCAGCGCGGCGCTCTCGGCTTCGTCGGCGGGCCGGGCGAAACCCAGATCGAACTCGACCGCCGCCTGATCGGCGAGCGCATCGCCCGCCTGAAGAGCGAACTGGAGGAGGTGAAGCGCACCCGCCACCTGCACCGCGCGGCGCGCAAACGCGTGCCTTTCCCGGTAGTTGCCCTGGTAGGCTACACCAATGCCGGAAAATCCACGCTTTTCAATAAACTGACCCGCGCCGACGTATTCGCGCAGGACATGCTGTTCGCCACCCTCGACCCGACGATGCGGCGCGTGCGCCTGCCTTCGGGGCGCGACATCATCCTGTCCGATACCGTGGGCTTCATCTCCGACCTGCCGACCGAGCTGATCGCCGCCTTCCGCGCCACCCTGGAGGAGGTGCTGGAGGCCGACCTGATCCTCCATGTGCGCGACGTCTCGCACCCCGACGCCGAGGCGCAGAAGGCCGACGTCACCGCGGTGCTCGCCGATCTCGGCATCGAGCTGCACACCGGCGAGGGCGGGCTGGAGGTAGCCAACAAGATCGACCGCCTGGACGGCGAGGCGGTGGACTACTGGCAGGAGCGCACGGCGCGCAAAAACGGCGTGATCGCGGTTTCCGCGGCGCGCGGCGACGGCATCGCCGAACTGCTCGGCCGCATCGATGAAACCCTGAGCGCACAGCACCGCGAGATTTCCGTCTCCCTGGCGCACCGCGACGGACGGCTGCTTTCCTGGCTCTACGAGCGCGGCGAAGTGACGGCGCGCGAGGATGCGGACGACGAGGTGCGCCTCAAGGTGCGCCTCTCGCCGGACGACCTGGCGCGCTGGGACACCCTGGTGGCGAAGAACGGCGGCCGCCATGGCGATTGATCTCGACTTCGACAGCGTCGGCGACCTGCTGCGCGAGGCGGCGGACACCCTGGTGCGCCCGCGCTTCCGGCATCTCGACGCCGCATCGATCGGCACCAAGAGCCACGAAGGCGACCTTGTCACTGTCGCCGACCTGGAAACCGAGGTCTTCCTCACCCGCCGCCTCACCGAACTGCTGCCCGGCTCGCTGGCGATGGGGGAGGAGGCTGTCTACCAGGACCCAGCCAACCGCGCCTGCCTGCATGGCGACGCCCCGGTGTGGATCATCGACCCGGTGGACGGCACCGCCAATTTCGCGCGCGGCAACCCGGCGTTCGGCATCATCGTGGCGCTGGTGCGCAACCGCCGGACCATTGCCGGGTGGATCTACGACCCGATGACGCAGCGCCTGTTCATGACCGAGCGGGGCAGCGGCGCCTGGTGCGGCGGCGAAAAGCTCTGCATCCGCAGCCGCAACGGCCGCTCTCTGGCAGGCCTGGACGGCTGCCTCGGACGGCGCACCGCCGAACGCCTGGGCCACCTGTTCGGCTCGGTGACGCAAAGCGGCAGCGCCGCCCACGACTACATGGCGCTGAGCCAGGGCAAGCTCGACTTCCGCCTGTTCCGCCTGCTGATGCCGTGGGATCACGCCGCGGGCGTGCTGATGGTGCAGGAGGCGGGGGGATACGTGCGCCTGCTCTCCGGCGATACCTACGCGCCGCTGTTCCTCAACGCCGACGGCCTGCTGATCGCCCCGGATGCGGAAACCTGGGACGACCTGAAGGCGATACTGGCTTGAACAACCAAAACTTCGCGGAGGGACTCGGTCTTTTGGTCGTTCCCTACCGCCGGAACACCGCGTAGGGGTAGACCGGCTTGGTGCCGTCGATGATCCAGTCATAGACCGTCCAGCCGCTTTCCTTGTCCTCGTAGACCGCGGTGGCGTTGGGTTTCACCACCACCCGCAGATCGGTGGCGAGGCGCAGCGAGCCGCGCACCATCAGGCCCGCCTCGGCCAACGGCTGAAGCTTATCCCGGTTGGGGGTCTGCGCCGCCACGGTGACGCGGCCGTTGGCTTCGCTGACGATATCGAGAATCCGTGCGTTGCGGCGGATGAAAGTCATCATCCCGATGTTGGCGGCGAGGTTGCCGGTGCGGCGGTATTTCACTGCAAACTGCCCGGCGCCGAGGGAACGCACCTCGGTGAACTGCGTGTCGCGCTTCAGGTCGCGGCGCACCGCCTCGATCTTCTCCTGGATTTCCGGGCCCTTGAGCTTGCCGTTGCGGATGTCGATGTAGATCTGCGCCCAGGTGAGCACGCCGTCGTAGGAGAGGGAGAAATCGCCGTTGCGGGCGATGCGGATTTCCGCGCGGAACTGGTCGGGCACGTAGCACGACGAAAGCACCGGCACCGAGGCCAGCACCAGCAGCAGGGCAAGGGGGCGCGTCCATCGCAGCAGGCGACTCATCGGGGGGTCTCCGCAAGGTCCTCGCTTTTCGCCTTTTGCCACAGAGTCTCCATTTCGTCCAGAGACGATTGCGCCGGGCTCTTTCCCTGTTGTTCAAGGGCTTGCTCGATGAAACGGAAGCGCCGCGCGAATTTTTCGTTGGTGCGGCGCAGCGCGCCCTCGGGTTCGATGTCGAGCTTGCGGGCGAGATTGGCCACGGCGAACAGCACGTCGCCGATTTCATCCTCCAGGCGATCCGGCGGCGCGGCAGCGTCGATTTCCGCCTCCACCTCGTCGATCTCCTCGCGGATTTTCGCCAGCACCTGGCGCGCCTCCGCCCAGTCGAAGCCGACGCGCGCAGCGCGTTTTTGCAGCTTTGCGGCGCGCAACAGCGCGGGCAGGGCGCGCGCCACGCCGTCCAGCGCGGAGGGCGGGGCGGCGGCGTCCTGACCGCGTTCCCCGGCCTTGACGTTCTCCCAGTTGACGATCTGGTCGCGGGCGTCGGCCACCACCACCTCGCCGAAGACGTGGGGATGGCGGCGCACCAGCTTGTCGCAGATCGCCGCGATCACGTCTTCCAGGGCGAAAATCCCGGATTCCTCGGCGATGCGGGCGTGGAACACCACCTGCAGCAGCAGGTCGCCCAGTTCGTCCTTCAAGGCATCCATATCGCCATCCTCGATGGCGTCCAGCACTTCGTAGGCTTCCTCCACGGTGTGCGGCGCGATGGTGGCGAAGCTCTGCTCCACATCCCACGGGCATCCGCGCGCGGGATCGCGCAAAAGCGCCATGATATCAGCCAGATGGAGGAGGGAGGCGGGACGGACGGAAACGGGCATGGCAACGGTCCTGGTCAGCGAACGCACGAAAACGGCTCAGGCATGCCAACGACCGTACAGCCATCGGCCCGCCGCAAAAAGCAATACCGCGCCGATCAGCACAAGAAAAGCCGCATGCTCGTAGGATTTCGCATCGGCGAAGAAAACGTCCAGGGTGCGACCGAAAAGGTAGCCCGCGCCGCCGATCGCCGCCGCCCAGATCGCCGCGCCGAGCATGTTGAAGGCGGCGAAGCGCAAGGGCGGCACGCGGCTGCTGCCGATCAGGACGGGGCCCGCGATGCGCATGCCGTAGAGGAAGCGGACGCCGAGGATGAGGGGAATCTGGTGGCGGAAGATCAGGCGGGTGATGCGCCGCCGGTGTTTCGCCAGCGATGGCCAGCGCGCAAGGAGAAGCCGCCCGTAACGGCGTCCGACGAAAAACGCGATCTGATCGCCGAGTGTGCCGCCGCAGAAGGCGCAGAGAAGCACCAGGGGCAGGGAGAGATAGCCCATGTGCGCGGCGAACCCGGCGAGCAGGAGAACCGATTCGCCCTCCAGCAACGTGCCGACGAGAACCGCCGCGTATCCGTAATCCGACAAAGCCTGAGCGAAAGTCATGACCGATGCGTCCCGTGCGCCCGCGATAGGGATATCGGATACGCGGTGCGTTGCATCAAGTCCATGACGCAACAGAGAGGGAACGTCTTGCGGAGAGAGGGAAGGACGACGGTGGACGGCCGCGGGGACCATCCCGCACCCGCACATACATTTGTCGCATAATTTATATTATGAATAGGAATAGACGCCTCAAAAGGAGGATCCACGGCAATGCGCAACGCCTTGATAGCAAACGGTAGTTCGCCCCTCCGCATGGAGGCGCGCATCCGCTTCTTGCGCGCGAACGCACTCTGCCGCACCTTTATATTTGGAAACGCGCGCACACCAGGATTTTCCTCCATGACGCTGCACCTTCTCATCGTTGACGCCCAGCAGGACTTTTGCGACGGCCCGTGCAACGGCGCTCTCGCCATCCCCGGCGCATACGACGACATGTGCCGCCTCGCCCGCATGGTGCGTCGCCTCGGCCCGCGCATCGACGCGATCCACGCCACCATGGATGCGCACCACACCGTGGACATCGCACACCCCGCATGGTGGCGCGATGCCAAGGGCGACGAGCCCGCCCCGTTTACCGTCATCACCGCGAAGGAAATCGAAAGCGGCGCATGGGTGCCGCGCGACCCGACGCGCCGGGAGCGCTCTCTGCGCTATGTGCGGCAACTGGAAACCCAGGGCAACTATCCGCTGTGCATCTGGCCGCCGCACTGCCTGATCGCTTCGTCCGGCCAATCCCTGCATCCGGAACTGTTTTCCGCGCTGTGCGATTGGGAAAGCGCGCGTCTGCGCCACGTCAATTACGCGATCAAAGGCAGCAACCCCTGGACCGAGCACTACAGCGCCATCCGCGCCGAGGTTCTCGACCCCGAGGACGCCAACACCATGCCCAATGTCGAGCTGCTGCGCACCCTCGACGAGGCGGAGACCGTGCTCGTCGCCGGTGAGGCCCTCAGTCATTGCGTGCGCGCCACGGTGACCGACATTGCCCGTGCGCTCGGCTTCGACTGCCTGAAGCGCTTCGTCTTTCTCACCGACGCCAGCTCCAACGTGGAGGGATTCGAGATCTATGGCGACGCCTTCCTCACGGAAATGTGCAAGCGCGGCATGCGTACCTCCACCACCGAGGCGTTCAAGCCATAAAAATCATTATATTTCAATGGTAAGTCCGTCGTATCCGGGCTCTACGCCCGGCGGCAGGGAGGCTTTCAGCATGGCGTAATCCAAGCCGATGCCCATGTGCGTGAGGATGGTGCGGCGCGGCCGCAGGCGCTTCACCCACTGCAACACCGTTTGCAGGTCGGCGTGCGTGGTGTGCGGCCGCTCGGTCAGGCAGCCGACGATCCACACCCCGACCCCTTCCAGAATGGCAAACGCGTTCTCGCTTAATGCCGTAACATCCGTGGAATAGGCAAAATTGCCGAAGCGGAAACCGAGCGAACTCTCCCAGCCGTGATCCTGGAGGAACGGCGCCACCTCTACCTTGCCGATGGTGAAAGGCTGCGGGTCGGCGGTGTCGATGACGTGCGGAATCAGCCACGGGTGATAGATGATGACGTCGGGAGACGTAATGTTTTCAAAGCCGTTGAAGGCGTAATCGAAGCGGTTTCTCAGCGACATCAGGGTGGAATCCATGCCCCACACCGGAATCGCCGCGCGCATCGCGCGGTTGATCTCGCGCACTTCGTCGATGCCGTGGGTGTGGTCTGCATGGGCATGGGTATAGAGGATGCCGTCGAGGCGGCGCACCTTGGCATTGAGGAGCTGCTGGCGCAGGTCCGGCCCGGTATCCACCAGGATCGTGGCGCCTTCAGACTCCACCAGGACCGAAGCGCGCAGGCGGTGGTTTTTCGGCTCTTCCGGGTCGCAGCGCCCCCACCCGGCGGAGATCATCGGCACCCCCGCCGCGCTGCCGGAGCCGAGGACGGTGATCTTCATGCCGCGCCTCCCCCGCCCACGGCCGAGGCCGGGATGCGGGAAAACAGGCGCAGGAAGTTGTCCGTGGTGGTGCGCGCCAGCTCCTCCGGCGATATCCCCTTCACCTCCGCCAGCATCGCAGCGGTATAGGCGACATAGGCGGGCTCGTTGCGCTTGCCGCGCTTCGGCACCGGCGCGAGATACGGGCTGTCGGTCTCCACCAGCAGGCGATCGAGCGGCGCATCGCGGAAGATCGCGCGCAGCTCTTCGTTGCGCTTGAAGGTGACGACGCCGGACGCCGAGAGGTAGAGTCCGAGCTCCAGCGCCCCTTCCGCCAGATCGCGGCCGGAGCTGAAGCAGTGCATCAGCGCGGAGAAGCGCCCGGCGGCCATTTCGTCGCGCAGGATGCGCAGCATGTCGGCATCCGCATCGCGGGAGTGGATGACCAGGGGCATGCCGAGTTCGCGCGCCGCGGCGATGTGCAGGCGGAAGACCGCCTCCTGCACCGGGCGCGGCGCGAAATCGTAGAAATAGTCGAGGCCGCTTTCGCCGATGCCGGCGACGCGCGGATGCGCGGCGAGCGCGCGCAGGGTTTCGACGGTGACCCCCTCCTCCGCCGGTTCCGCCACGTGGTGCGGGTGCACGCCCACGGTGGCGAACACCTGCGGATAGCGCTCGGCGATCGCCAGCACGCCCGCGGCCTTCGACGCGTGGGTGCCGATGGACAGCATCAGCCCCACGCCCGCCTCGCGGGCGCGCAGGAGAACGTCGTCGAGTTCGGCGGCGAAGTCCGGAAAGTCGAGATGGCAGTGGCTATCCACCAGCATCACGCGGACGGCTCCTCCTCCACATGGCGTGGGAACACGCCTTCGGGCTTCGGCAGCGGCGTGCCGGGCACCAGGGCGGTGGCGAGCGCCGCAAAGCTGCGCGCCTCCGCCGGGGCCGCCACCTGGTCGAGAATGGCGGCGGAGGCGTCGGGCATGAACGGCTGGGTGAGAATGGCGATGCGGCGGATCGTCTCCGCCAGCACGTAGAGCACGGTGGCCATGCGCATCGGGTCGGTCTTGCGCAGCGCCCACGGCGCCTGATGGTCGATGTAGGCGTTGGCGGCGCGGATCACCGCCCAGATACGGTCCAGCGCCTCATGGAAGGCTTGTTCGTCGAGCGCCGCGCGCACGGCGTCCAGAAGGTAGCCTGCCTGGTCGAGGAGCGCGTTGTCGTCGGCGGTGATGTCCTCCGGCTCCGGCACCGCACCCCCGCAGTTCTTGGCGATCATCGACAGCACGCGCTGGCAGAGGTTGCCGTAGTCGTTGGCGAGTTCGCTGTTCTTGCGCTGGATCATCGCACGGCGGGAGAAATCGCCGTCGGAGCCGAACGGCACCTCGCGCAGCAGAAAATAGCGGGTCTGGTCGAGGCCGTAGGTGTCGATCAGTTCGTAGGGGTCGATGACGTTGCCCACAGACTTGGAGATCTTCTGCCCTTCGTTGGTCCACCAGCCGTGGGCGAACACCCGCTTCGGCGGTTCCAGGCCCGCGGCCATCAGGAAGGCGGGCCAATAGACGGTGTGGAAGCGCAGGATATCCTTGCCCACCATGTGCAGGTCGGCAGGCCAGAAGGCCTTGTAGAGCGGCGCATCCGTATCCGGGAAGCCGAGCGCGGTGATGTAGTTGGTGAGCGCGTCGAGCCACACGTACATGATGTGCGCGTCGTCGCCCGGCACCGGAATGCCCCAGGAGAAGCTGGTGCGCGAAACCGAGAGGTCCTGCAGCCCGCCCTTGACGAAGCTCAGCACCTCGTTGCGCCGCGCCGCAGGCATGATGAAGCCCGGGTTCTCCTCATAGAACTTCAGCAGGGGCTCCTGCCAGGCGGACAGGCGGAAGAAGTAGCTCGGCTCCTCCACCCATTCCACCGGCGCGCCGGTGGGCGCGAGCTTTTCGCCGTTCGGACCCTTGGTCAGTTCGGTTTCGGTGAAGAACGCCTCGTCGCGCACCGAGTACCAGCCCTGATAGCCGCCGAGGTAAATGTGCCCCTTCTCCTCCAGGCGCTTCCACAGCGCCTGCACCGAGGTGACGTGGCGCGGCTCGGTGGTGCGGATGAAATCGTCGTTGGTGAACTTCATGCGCGCCGCGAGGTCGCGGAAGTTCTGGGAGACCTTGTCGGTGAACGCCTGGGGGTCGATGCCCGCCGCCTGAGCGGTCTTTTCCACCTTCTGGCCGTGTTCGTCGGTGCCGGTGAGGAAGCGCACGTCGTAACCGTCGAGGCGCTTGAAACGCGCCAGGGTATCGCACGCCACCGTGGTGTAGGCATGCCCGATGTGCGGCTTGTCGTTCACATAATAGATCGGCGTAGTGATGTAATATGTTGGTTTTTCGGACATTCAAGCTCTCCAGGCGGCCCTGCGCGGAGCGCCCGCGCACCCGGCCTTCGCCCTTACGGCAGCGCCGCGGCAGGGGAAACCAGGGCGTGGAACGCCGCAAGAACGACGTGCCGGCGATCCAGGTTGACGGCTTCGGCGCGGCGGAACAGGTCGCTGACCTTTTCCCACACCTCGACCCATTGTTCAAGGGGCACCGCCAGAGCCGCGCCCTCCGCCCCGCCCATCGCCGGAGCCCCCGCGCCGCGGCGCAAGGTTGCCGTAACCCAGCCGGAAAGCAGCCGTGCGCACAGGCGGTAGCGTTCCTCATCCGCCGCCATGCGCGCCGCGAAGGCGGACACCTTGGCAAGCTCCAGACGCGGCCAGTCGCGCAGCAGGGCCGCGATCTCCGCCGCCAGGGCGTCGCCGTCGCCGCGCGCCAGCATCAGCGCCTCGCCGAGGCTGCCGTCGGCCATGCGCGCCAAGCGGGCGCGGCGCTCCGCCTCCTCCTCCGGCAGCAGGCCCGCCAGGCCCTCGGTCATCTCCGCCTCTCCGAGCGGGGTAAGCGTCAGACGGCGGCAGCGCGAGCGGATGGTCGGCAGCAAGGAGCCGGGATTGTGCGCCACCAGCAGCAGCACGGAACGCTTCGGCGGCTCCTCCAGGCTCTTCAGGAGCGCATTGGCGGCGCTGCGGTTCATCTCGTCTGCGGCGTCCACCACGACGACGCGCCAGCCGCCTTCCGCCGGGGTCTTGGAGAGAAAAGTGCCGACGGCGCGCACATCGTCCACCACGATCTCGGTGCGGCGCTTGGTCATTTTGTCGTCGGTCCAGCCGATTTCGACGGAAAGCAGGTCGGGGTGCGCGCCGCTTTCGATGCGCGGCAGGGCCGGATGCGCGGGGTCGAGGTCGCGCGGCAGCGGCTGCGGCGCGGCGGGGCCGAACAAGCCCCCCTCCGCCACCGGCGGCGCGGTGAGAATCGCCTTGGCGAGCAGGTAGGCGAAGCTCGCCTTGCCGATGCCGCGCGGCCCGGAGATCAGCCAAGCGTGGGCGAAGCGGCCGGAGGCCCAGGCGTCCGCCGCCTCGGTCCATGCCGCATCGTGGCCGATGAGGCGGCGGATCAGGCGGGGCGGCGTGCCCTCGCTCATGGCGCGAGGCCCGGCCAGCGCGTGGCAAGATGCGCGAAAATCGCAGCGTGCACCGCCTCCACCGGCGCGGTGGCGTCGATGATGCGGCAACGCGCCGGCTCCCGCCGCGCAATGTCGAGGAAACCCTGGCGCAGGCGCTCGTGAAAGGCCGTGTCCATGCGTTCGAAACGGTCCTCGCCGTTGGCGTCGCGGCTTCTGGTGCGGGCGAGGCCCTGTTCCACCGGCAAATCGAGGATGAAGGTGATGTCCGGGGCGAAGCCGTCAATCGCGATCTGCGCCAGGGCTTCCACCGCCTCGCGCCCGAGGCCGTGGGCATAGCCCTGGTAGGCCATGGTGGAATCGCCGAAACGGTCGCACACCACCCAGGCTCCCTCCGCCAGCGCCGGACGGATCAGACGGTTGACGTGGTCGCGCCGCGCCGCGAACAGCAAAAGGGCCACGCTCATCGCATCC
>JBFWJB010000042.1:0-13465 GCA_050253435.1 Rhodospirillaceae bacterium | reverse complement strand
TAGCGGCAGGCAGTCATTGTTGCAACGCACGCAGGCTTATGGCGCTTCGCGCAAAACAAGTTATGGGAGGTCCGGAGGGTCCGCGATCCTCCGGAAGGTTTTGGTTTTGTATGTTTTGGACTGATCGGGGTTTATGAGCATGCGCGTACTGTTCATCGATGCGACGGCGTCTCTGGCGGCGGTTGCGGAGCGGCTGCACGAGGCGGAGGACCCGCCACTGGAAATCAACATCGACGCCGGGGCGGGGCCGGTGGACATTCCGGCGCTCATCGCCGCTTCGGGGGCGGACACCATTCTGGTGGACCACAGTTTCCTTTCCACCGAGGTGGCGCGGCGCTGTCCGGGGTTGAAGCATGTGGTGTTCCTCGGCACCGGCGCGCGCAGCTACATGAACGTCGAGGAACTGGCCGAGCTCGGCATTTCCGTGGACATCATCAAGGGCTACGGCGACACCGCGGTGGCCGAGTGCACACTGGCGCTGATGATGGCGGCGGCGCGCGGCATCGCGCTTATGGATCGCGGCATGCGTGCGGGCAACTGGCTGCGCACCGGGGGCATGGAGCTCAAGGGCAAGACCCTGGGGCTGATCGGTTTCGGCGCGATCGCGGCGGAGGTGGCGCATGTCGCCGCCTTCGGCCTCGGCATGGAGGTGATGGCGTGGAACCGCACGCCGAAGGCGCTGGGGCATGTGAACTTCGTCGAGCTGGACGAACTTCTGGCGGAGAGCCACGTGGTCTCCCTGCACCTGCTGCTGACCGATGAGACGCGGGGTTTCCTCTCGGCGGAGCGCATCGCGCGGATGCGGCCGGGAGCTCTCCTGGTCAACACCGCGCGCGGCGCGCTGGTGGACGAGGCGGCGATGATCGCGGCGCTCAAATCCGGGCAGATCGGCCACGGCGCGTTCGACGTGTTCGTCACCGAGCCGCTGCCCGCCGGGCACCCGTTGACCGCCCTCGACAACGTGACGCTTTCGGCGCACTCCGCCTTCCGCACGCCGGAGGCCGCGGACAACCTGATCGGCACCGCGCTCTCGATCTGCCGAGCCCGGCTGATCGAAGAGGACTAGAGTCGGTCCGGTCCAAAACTTTGCGAGGGGTCTCGGACCCCTCGCGCACCCCATGACTGGTTTTCGCCGCGTAGCGGCAGGCAACACCCGTGTTGCAGCCGCACGGCCCTATGGCGCTTCGCGCAAAAAAGTTAGGGGAGGTCCGGAGGGACCGAGTCCCTCCGGAAAGTTTTTTCTTTTCTAGCGCTGCGCCGTCCGCCAGTTCTCCGCGGCGTAGTACGGCGCCGCGTCGCGCGGCAGGAAGGCGCGGCCGCGGATGGCGTCGGCGAGCTTTTCGGCCAGCATGATGGTCGGCATGTTGAGGTTGCCGGAGACGACGCTGGGCATGATCGCGGAATCGACGACGCGCAGCCCTTCCACGCCGTAGACGCGGCCCTGGGAGTCGGCCACCGCCATCGGGTCGTCGGCCTTGCCCATGGCGCAGGTGCACGACGGGTGATAGGCGCTTTCCACCATGCGGCGGGCGAAGGCGTCGATCTCCGCGTCGGTCTTGACCTCCGGACCGGGGGCGAGTTCGCGTTCGTTGAACGGCGCCATGGCGGGCTGGTTGAGGATTTCGCGGGCGAGCTTGATGCCGTCGCGGAACTCCCGGCGGTCGCGTTCGGTGGAGAAGTAGTTGAACAGAATGCGCGGCTTGGCGCGCGGGTCGGCGGAGGCGAGCTTCACCCAGCCGCGGCTTTCCGGCCGCATCGGCCCGATGTGCGCCTGGTAGCCGTGCATCGGCTGCATCCCCGAGCCGTCGTAGGCGGCGGCGACGGGGAGGAAGTGGAACTGCAGGTTGGGGTGCGGCACGCCGGGCTCGGAGCGGATGAAGCCGCCCGCCTCGAAGTGGTTGGTGGCGCCCGGCCCCTTGCCGCGCAACAGCCAGTCGAGTCCGATCGGCAACTGCCGCCAGGGCTTCATCACGCCGTAGAGGGTGTCGGTAGTTTTGCACTTGTATTGGACGTAGATTTCCGGGTGGTCCTGAAGGTTGGCGCCGACCCCGGGTAGGGCCGCCGCGACCGGAATGCCGTGGGCCTTCAGGTCCTCCGGGTCGCCGATGCCCGAGAGCATCAGCACCTGCGGCGAATTGAACGGCCCGCCGCAGAGAATCACCTCCCGCGCCGCGCGGATGGTGTGCTCGCGGCCGCGGATCGTCGCCTCGACGCCGGTGGCGCGGCCGCCTTCCACGCGGATGCGGTTGACCAGGGCGCGGTCCGCCAGGGTGAGGTTGGGGCGCTTCATCGCCGGGCGCAGATAGGCGGTGGCGGTGGAACTGCGCCGTCCTCTGCCCACCGACATGTCCATGGGGCCGAAGCCTTCCTGCTGGAAGCCGTTGAGGTCGTCGGTGCGGGGGTAGCCCGCCTGCACTCCGGCCTCGATGAAGGCGTCGTAGAGCGGCGTCCAGCGGTCGCCGCGCGTCACCTTGGTGGGGCCGCCGACGCCGTGGTAGGGGTTGGGCCCGACCTGGGGGAAGTCCTCGCATTTCTTGAAGTACGGCAGGCAGGAGGCGTAGTCCCAATCGGGATCGCCGGTCTCCTCCGCCCAGCGGTCGTAATCGAGCGCATGGCCGCGGATGTAGCACATGCCGTTCACCGAGCTGGAACCGCCCCACACCTTGCCGCGCGGCTGGTACATGCGGCGGCCGTCGACGAAGGGCTCGGGCTCGGTCTCGAACGCCCAGTTGAAGGTTTCGGTCATCAACGGCCAGGCGAAGGTCGCGGGCATGTGGATGTAGAGGCTCAAATCGCGGCCGCCCGCTTCCAGCAGCAGCACGGAGACCGCGGCATCCTCGGTGAGGCGGTTGGCCAGCACGCACCCGGCGGACCCGGCGCCGATGATGACGTAGTCGTATTCGGTGTTCAGGGGTTTCATCGGTAGGGGCCCTCCAGGTGTCCGGGTTCCACGTAGACGCTCTTGATCTGCGTCACTTCGGCGATCGCGGCGCGGCCGTTCTCCCGCCCCATGCCGGAGAGTTTGCTGCCGCCGAAGGGCATTTCCACGGGGGTGACGTTGTAGGTGTTGATCCATACCACCCCGGCGGCCAGGCGCGCGGCGACGCGGTGGGCGCGCGCCATGTCCCGCGTCATCACCCCGGCGGCGAGTCCGAAGGGCAGGGCGTTGGCGCGGCGCACCGCCTCGTCCTCTTCGTTGAAGGACAGCACGCTCATCACCGGACCGAAGATTTCTTCGCGGCAGATGGTCATCGCGTCGGTGCAGCCGTCGAACACCGTGGGCAACACGAAATTGCCCGCCGCCAGGACCGGGTCATCCGGCGCGCCGCCGCCGATGCTCAAACGCGCGCCCTCGGCCACGCCCTTGGCGATGTAGCCCAGCACCTTGTCGCGGTGTTCGGGGGAGATCAGCGGGCCGACCTGGGTGGCCGGGTTCAGCGGATCGCCGAGGACGAGGCGGCGGGTGCGGTCGAGCAGGCGATCGAGGAACGCCTCGTGCACGTCGCGGTGGACGAACACCCGGGTGCAGTTGGTGCAGACCTGCCCCTGGGTGTAGAAGTTCCCCAGCATCGCGGCGGAGACCGCGTCGTCGAGGTCGGCGTCGGCGAAGACCAGCAGCGGCGACTTGCCGCCGAGCTCCAGGGTGACGCGCTTCAGGGTGGCGGCGGCGTCGGCCATCACCGCGCGGCCGGTGCCGACCTCGCCGGTGAACGAGACCTTGGCGATGCCCGGGTGCGCGGTGAGCATCCGTCCCACCGCGGCGTCGCCGTGCACCACGTTGAACGCGCCGGGCGGCAGACCCGCCTCGGTGAAAATCTCCGCCAGCAGCGGCGCGGAGAGCGGGGTCAACTCGGCGGGTTTGAACAGCATGGCGTTGCCCGCGGCAAGCGCGGGCGCGGCCTTCCAGCAGGCGATCTGGAACGGATAGTTCCATGCGCCGATGCCCGCCACCACGCCCAGCGGTTCGCGCCGGGTGTAGAACCACGGTCCGCCGAGGTCGCAGCTTTCCCCCACGACGGTGGGTGCCGCTCCGGCGAAGAAGTCCAGGCAGTCGGCGCCGGAATCCACATCCGCTTCCGGCGTTTCCGAGAGCGGCTTGCCGCCGTCCAAGCTTTCCAGATGCGCGATTTCGGCGCGGCGGGCGCGGATCAGCGCTGCGGCGCGGGCGAGCACACGGCCGCGCGCCGCGCCGCTCATCGCCGACCAGACGGCGAAACCCGTCTCCGCCGCGGCGACGGCGGCGTCGATGTCGTCGGCGGTGGCGGCCTGCACCTCCGCGATCGGACGGTTGGTGAAGGGGCTGAGCGTCGCAAACACGCCGGCGCCGGTGGCGGGAACGTAGTCCCCGCCGATGTAGGAGGTGTGGATAGGGGTCATCGGGTCTCCAGTCGCGCGAGTTCCGCCTGCGCATACCGCAAGGCCATGGCGCGGGTTTCCGCAGGGGAGAGGCCGCCGCTGCCCAGCGCCGCATGCAGCCAGGCGCCGTCGATCAGCGCGAGGAGGCCGAGCGCGATGCGTGCGATCTCCGCCTCCGGGCCGGTCACGCCGGGCGGCACCAGGGGACGCAGGGCGTGGCGCAGGTTGCTTTCCAGGCGGGCGGCGTTGGCCCGCTGGATGCGGGCGAGCCGTGGCGAGTGGTTGACCCGCGCCCAGAACGCCAGCCACACAGAGGTAACCTCGGGGCGGAATTCCTCGCCGCCGAGATTGGCCTCGATCACCGCTTCGAGCCGCCGCATCGGGGTTCCCGCCGCGGCGAGAAGGCGGCTTTGCCGCGCCCACATGGCGAACGCGATGCTGCGCATCGCCGCATCCATCAGTTCCGCCTTGTCGCCGAAGTAGTGGGCGACGATGCCCGCGGTCAGCCCGGCGCGCTTGGCGATGCGGGCGAGGCTCGCACCTTCCAGGCCTTCCTCGTGGATGGTCCGGATGCATGCGGCGATGAGGTCTTCGCGCCGCTGGGGTTTCAGGCTGTGGCGTCCCATGTCCCGGTTGTCTCATAAATTAATTATACATTCAATTAAAAAATAATCGGGCCGAGAAACATCCCGGCCCGATGCGCTGGAGTTTTTGAGGATTGTGAAGGGGTTACTTCAGAGCCGCGGCGACGCGCGCGGCGACGTCGGCGGGGACCCAGGTCTTCCACAGGTCGGGATGCTGCTTCAGAAAGTCCTTCGCCGCGACGTTGGCGGCATCGGTTCCCCCGGTTTCGCGCATCACCACCAGGGCCTTGGAAACCAGGTCGTTGCCGGTGGAGATCTTGGCGAAGAAGACGGTCAGCTTCGGCGCCTTTGCGGCGAAATCGACGTTGGTGGTGGTGTAGATCTTCATCAGGGGATAGGCCGTGGCCTTGGTCGGGTGCTCGGCGCTTCCCATTTCCTCCCAGGTCGCCTCGTCATAGGGCGGCTCCTGCAGCATCACCACGTCGTACTTGCCGAGAATCCAGGTCGGACCCCAGTAGTAGAAGAGGATCGGCTTTTTGCGCTTGAAGGCGGAGGAGATCGCGGAATCCAGCGCCGCGCCGGTGCCGGGACGGAAGTTGGTGTAGTCCTTTTCGAGTTTGTAGGCCTCGAGCTTCTTGGTGTTGACCAGTTCGGCGCCCCAACCCGCGATGCCGTTGTAGAAGCGGCCCTTGTCCGGCTCTTCCGGGTCCTTGAACACCGCCTTGTACTTCGGCAGGTCGGACACCGATTTCAGGCCCTTGGCCGCGGCCTTCGGTCCTTCGACCAGATAACGCGGGACGAACCAGCCCTGCACCGCGTCGTCGAAGATCACGCCGATGGTCTTGACCTTGCCGGTCTTCTTGGCCTTGTCCCAAGGTTCCTTCAGCACGCCGATCCACTGCTCCAGCGTGATGTCGATGTCGCCGTGGACCATGCCGTTCAACAGCGGGATGCTGCTGCCGGGAATCTCCGAGGTCTTGCAGCCGTAGCCCTTTTCCACGATGAAGCGGGCGAGCGCGTTGTGGAAGGCGGCGGAGGCCCAGTCCAGCCCGGCGAAGACCACCGGCCGGTCGACCTCGCATGCCGGTGCGGCGGCTTGTGCCGCGGCGCCGGGCGCCGCGGCGAGGGCCGTCGCGGCAAGGGCGAAAAGAGGTGTGGGTAATTTCATGTGAACTCCTTCTGTGCGTGTGGCGCATACGTCCGGGCAGGGCGGCTTGGCGGCCTGGGGCCGGACCGGATGCGGACGGTTCGCGGGGAATGAAAGCCCAGGTAAATCCGGGCAAAACGGCAAGAACGACGGCAGAGCCATAAGAGGCGATGCCCCGTCCGCCTCCCGTATCTCGCTATGGAGAAAAGGATGTCGGCGGTCCCCGGTGCGCCTAACGCCGTGTATTTGGCGATATCGGCGCGATGCGGATACGCGAGAACGCGCATCCGCAGGCAAGGTATAGGACGATTCCACTGGGGGCCAGATTTTATTTGGCCGTTTCTCGGAGCAGCCTTTCCCCGGAGGCGCAGACGGATTGTCGGCTTTGCAACAGCCGCCGATGCGACAAAACGGCGCCCCGCGCGAGGTGCCGGTTTGCTTTTATATATTATATTCAATGAATTGCGGTGGTATTTCAAAAACGGCACGGGGATTGCCCTAAGGGTCTGCGAGGGCGGGTTTCTCCCGCAACCGACAAGAGCCGGAGGACGATCATGCCGCTGGGACTCACCGACGATGCGACGCTGCGCCACGAAGCGCCAGGCACCGGCTGCGCGGGCGCGCGCTGCGAAACCCCGTCCACGCTCTCCGACGCGGTGCGCGCCAAGGTGGAGACCCACCCCTGCTATTCCGAGACCGCGCACCTGCGTTTCGCCCGCATGCATGTGGCGGTGGCTCCGGCCTGCAACATCCAGTGCAATTACTGCAACCGTAAATTCGACTGCGCCAACGAATCCCGCCCCGGCGTCGTCTCCGAGGTGCTCAACCCGGATCAGGCGCTGCGCAAGGTCAAGGCCGTGGCCGCTCGCATTCCGCAATTGACGGTGATGGGCATCGCGGGGCCGGGCGATCCGCTCGCCAACCCCAAGCGCACCTTCGAGACCCTGCGCCGGGTCGGCGCGGAGATGCCGGGCATCAAGCTTTGCCTCTCCACCAACGGCCTGATGCTGCCGCGCTATGTGGACGAGATCGCGGCCTTGGGGGTGGATCACGTCACCATCACCATCAACGCGGTGGACCCCCACATCGCCGCGAAGATCTATGCCTGGGTGGTGTGGGAAGGCCGCCGTCTGGAAGGCGAGGAAGCCGCCGCCATTCTCATCGCCCAGCAGCTCAAGGGCCTCTCGATGCTGGTGGAACGCGGCATCCTGGTGAAGGTCAACTCGGTGATGGTTCCCGGCGTCAACGACCACCACCTCAAGGCGGTGTCCCGCCTGATCAAGGCGAAGGGAGCCTTCCTCCACAACATCATGCCGCTGATCTCCGCCCCCGAGCACGGCACGGTGTTCGGCCTGACCGGCCAGCGCGGCCCGACCGATGCGGAACTTGCGGCGCTGCGCGACGCCTGCGCCGACGGCATCGCGGTGATGCGCCACTGCAAGCAGTGCCGGGCGGACGCCATCGGCCTCCTGGGTGAGGACCGCAACGCCGAGTTCACCATGGACAAGGTGGCGGCGATGGAGGCGGCGGACGCCGCCCTGCCTGTGCCCGCGCCGTTGCGCATGGCGGTGGCCACCCGCGACGGCAAGGCGGTGGACGTGCACTTCGGCCATGCGCGGGAATTTTCGGTCTACGAGGTTTCGGCGCAGGGCGCGCGCTTCGTCGAGCGCCGCTCCGCCGCCGCCTATTGCCGCGGCGCGGAGGATTGCGGCGACGGCGCGGACGATCTCACCCGCACCATCGCCATGCTGTCCGACTGCGCCGCCGTGGTGTGCGCCCGCATCGGCCTTGCGCCGTGGGAGCGGCTGGAGGCTGCGGGCCTGCGCCCCAACGGCGAACACGGATGGGAGGCGGTGGAGCCGGCGCTCGCCGCGGTCTATGCCGAAATCCGAGCCGCCGCGCCGCTTGCGCAAACCGCCCGCCGTTCCGCGGGCTGAAAAAGGAGGAAAAACCCCGGTAATCCGGGGCCATGCAGACAAGGGCTTTCGTCGGCCGCCAAGGTGTGCGAGCATCTGCCCGAACGAGGGGGATGCGTGCTGCGCCGGCGCGGCGAAAGTTCCCCCTCAGCGTACCGGAAGACGGGGGTCGAATACCCGGCACGCTGTGCTCGGCCATCGCCGGCGGAGAGAGGGGACTCTTGCATGGGTAAGGTTAAAGTCACTTTTGCCGACTCCGAAAAAACCGTGACGGTGCCTTCGGGGACGCGCCTGATCGATATTTCCCAGGATGCCGACACCGGCATCGTCTATGGCTGCCGCCAGTGCAACTGCGGCACCTGTATGGTCGAAGTGGTCGACGGAGAGGAGGGGCTTTATCCGCCTTCCGTCTTGGAAATCAAGGTGTTGGAACACCACGAGGGCGGCGCGCACAGCCGCCTTGCCTGCCAGGCCAAGGTTGTCGGCGACGTCGCTCTGCGCCCCCGGCCCCGCGACTAGAGGCAGGCCCCGAAAGGAGGGTGCATGCCGAAGCCGCCGCCAGCCGTTCCGCCCGCCTTCCGCCGTTTTTCCGGCGGCGCCGGGTTCGCGGACATCGCGGCGGCGGCTTCGGTGCGCCGCCCCCGGACCCCCCTTGCACGCCGCGCCTGGGCCGTGGCCCGTGCCCGCCTTCTCGGGTGGGGAACGGGCGCACCCACCGATGCGCCGCTCGCCTCCCTGATCGCCTCTCTGTGGACCGGCGCAGCCGCCCTGCCGCCGCGCCTCGGCCTGCGCGCCTGGGGCTTCCGCGGCCTCGTCCGCCGCGCCTTCCCCGGCTGGCCGAAGGGCCGCGCCATCCCGATGCCGCGCCGCGCCGCCGCCTGCCGCCTGCACGAACCCGGCATCGCCGCCGAACGCGCCGACCTGGAGGCGCTGCTGCGCGCCGGCTGCGCCGTGCCCAACCCGGAAAACCGCGCGCTCACGCGCGTGCTTGCCGTGGGCTGCCTGGGCTATGGCCACATGTGGCGCGACATGGGGTTCGCCTCCCGCGCCGAGTTGCGCGGAATGCTGCTGGCGGTCACGCCGCGGCTGGCGCGGCGCAACGTCCACGACATGAAATGGAAGAAGTTTCTCTATCGCGAACTCTGCAGGAGCGAGGCGGGTTATGTCTGCCGATCCCCCAGTTGCGACGCCTGTCCCGGCTACGCCGACTGCTTCGGACCCGAGACCTGAGGCCGACCCGGCGCTCGCCTGGCCGCACGCCATGCCCGCGGACTGGCAGGCGGCCTTCGACGCGGCGCGCGCGCCGTGCCCGCCGGAACGCTTGGAAACCTTGAAAGACCGGGCGGTCGCCGCCTTTCTCGGCGTCGCCATCGGCGATGCGCTGGGCGCTACCGTGGAATTTCTCACGCCGCGCGAGGTGCAAGCGCAGTACGGCATCCACAAGGACATCGTCGGCGGCGGCTGGCTCCACCTCAAGCCCGGCCGCGTCACCGACGATACGGACATGAGCCTGGCGCTCGGCCGCGCCATCCTCGACCATGGCGGCCGCGTCTCTGCCCGCGCCGCCGCCGAGGCCTTTTCCGCCTGGATGAGCAAGAAGCCGGTGGATATCGGCCATACCGTGCGCCGCGGCATCTCCGCCTATCGCCGCAGCGGCACGCCCTTCGTCCCCGACAACCCGATGAACGCCGGGAACGGCGGCATCATGCGGGTGCTGCCGGTGGCGCTTTCCACCCTCGGTGCGCCGTGGGCCGAGGTGGTGCGCGCCGCCCGCCTGCAGGCCCACGTTACCCATACCTGCGCCCTCGCCGACGCGGGCATGGAAATCGCCGTCGCCCTCGTTCAGACCGCGCTTACCGCACCCGAAACCGACCTCGCCGCGCTCGCCGCTCTCGCCGAACGCGCCACCGCCGCCTGGCCGGAGCTCGCTCCCGCCGGAAAGCCGGAGGCCGGACCCACCGCCTTCGTCGGCCATACCCTGCGCGCCGTCTTTCAGGCGCTCGGCAACGCCGCCAATCTCGAAAGCGGGCTCCTCGACGTGGTCAACCGCGGCGGCGACGCCGATACCACCGGCGCCATCCTCGGCATGATCCTCGGCGCCGCCTGTGGCACCGCCGCCCTGCCCAAACGCTGGATGAAAAAACTCGACCCCGCCACCGCCCGCGCCTGCACGGACCAGGCCTCGGCGCTGATCGCCTTCTCCCCCGCCGCCTCCGGCCTCGGCCGCCCGGTGACGGGGTAAAACCAAAACTTTGCGAGGGGACTCGGTCCCCTCGCGCACCCCATGACTTTTGGTTTTTGCGCGTAGCGCCATAAGCCCGTGCGGTCGCAATGCGAGTATTGCCTGCCGCTTCGCGGCGAAAACAAATGGGGGTCTGGGGCCTCCAGGCCCCAGCGGGTCCAGGGCAGAGCCCTGGTCTGGTTTTTACTGCGGCCAGAACGTCGAGAGCGGGGCGTCGATCACCGCGAGGCCGAGGTGGTCGGCGAAGCGGCGTTCTTTCGGCGTGGGGTTTTCGGCGACGAGCCATCCGGAGGCCTTGGGGTCGGCGTCGTAGGCGATATCGCGCAGCAGCATGCGTTCGGTATCTTTTTTCAGGCGGACTCCGGCGACGAGGTATTGGCGGCCCTTACGGTAGGATTTGAGGAACGGCGGGATGGCGAAGCCGCCCATGAGTTCGGTGATGTAGTCGACGAAGTCGGCGTCGGAGGCGATATAGCTCGGCTGCGGCCGGGCGCAGCCCAGCGGCTTGAACAGGATGGGCATGTCCGCCGGGGGGTCGGCGTCTTCGGCGAGCGGCGCGTAGGCCGTGCCGTCGTGGCGGAAGGCGCGGTAGCGCGGGTGTTCCTTGGAGATGCGGGCGATGCCCTGGATCAGGAGGTGCGGGGTTGCGGCGAAGAGTCCGGGCAGCACCGAATCGCGGTTGAGGTCGACGACGTAGCGGGGGTTCAACCCGGCGATCCAGCGCAGTTGCGGGCTCGCCGACCAGGCGCGGGTTTCGTAGAGGTCGGTGAGGAAGCGGTCGATGAACTTGCGGCCTTTCTTGAATTCCAGGCTCATCGCGGCGCGGGAGAACTCGGTCATCAGCTTGGGCGAGAGGGGCTGGCCGCCGGTCATCGCGAGGATGAGGTCGTTGCCCTGGGCGGGCAGGGGGTCGCCGCTGGCGGCGTCGACGCTGCCGTTTTGGCTATCGGGGCCGAGGATGGGGACGATGCGGCCGCCGGCGATGCCGGTCTGCCAGGTTTCGAGCAGGGCGGCGGTTTCCGACGGGGTCATGGCGCGGGTCTCCCTGGTTGTTCGCGGGGAGAGCCACGCAAGAATCGCTCCAACCGGGCGTTGCAGCGGCGCGGGCGGGGTTCGGCGGGGAAGGTTTGTCGCAAACCCGACAAATGGAGGGTTTCAGCGCGCCCAGTAGTGCAGGGAGACGCAATACGCGCCGCCGATCACCATCACCTCGTTCTCCCCTTTCAACCGGCCGGGGAGGAGGTCGGAGGTGCAGAACACCTTCTGCCGCGGGATGCGCGCGGTGAGGATGTTGTCGCCGAACTCCCCGGCGCGGTCGGGGTCGGCGGTGAAGGAGTTCATCGCGTTGAGCACCACGGTGGCCTCGCGCGGGCCGGTGCGTTCGAGGATGTCGAAGTCGTCGATGGCGTTGACGCCGCGGTAGAGCGTGAGGTGGGAGGGCGCGGATTTCGCCAGTTCGTACTGGGCGTAGGCGTAGAGCAGGTCGAGCTGCGCGTCGAGGGCGTGGGTGGCGTAGATGCCGCGCGAGCGTTCCTCGGCGAAGCGGGCGTCGGCGGCGTCGTCCCCGGCGTGCAGGCGGCCTTTGTGAAAGCGGGTGATCAGGCCGAAGCGGCTTTCCACCCAGCCTTTGATCACCGCCGCCTCGCGGCCGTCGGCATCGAAGAACCAGCCGCGCAGCATGCGCAGGTAGTCCGCCTTGGTGCGGTGGCGTTTCGCCGAGGCGCCTGCCTCCTCCGGGGTTTCCAGGCAGAAGTGGACGGTCATGTAGTCGATGAAGCGCTCGGCGCGGGCGGTACGCTCCGGCAACGTATCGAGCATGGCGAACAGCTCGGCATGGAAGGGGAAAATCCCGTCGAGGCGCAGATCAGCCGGATTTTCCTGGAAGGAGAGCCCGCCCAGAACCACCGCCGGCAGGTTGCAGCGGTTGATCGGCAGGCGGGCCCAGCGCGGCAGGCTGGGGGCGCCGGGAGGGGTTTCAGTGTCGTCCGCCATACGGTTTCCCGAGGGGTTTGTTGGGTATCCCACGCGGTCTGAATGCCGCCTTCATAAAATTACTATAGAAGAATCAGTGTATTGTCGAGCGTTTCGGGATTGGCACAGGCATTGCTGTTGGGGGGATGGGTCGGGCTTGTGCGCCAAGCCCGACGACAGGATTTCTTGATCGGTCCCGCAGAAGGGGCCGCACAGAAGGGGAGAAAGACCATGGCTTTGCGTCAGTGCGCGATTTACGGCAAGGGTGGCATCGGCAAGTCCACCACCACCCAGAACCTCGTCGCCGCCCTCGCCGAGGCGGGCAAGAAGGTGTTGATCATCGGCTGCGACCCGAAGGCGGATTCCACCCGTCTGATCCTGCACGCGAAGGCGCAGGACACCATCATGAGCCTCGCCGCCGAGCACGGCAGCGTCGAAGACCTGGAGCTCGAAGACGTGCTCAAGGTCGGCTACAAGGGCATCCACTGCGCCGAATCCGGCGGGCCGGAGCCGGGCGTCGGCTGCGCGGGCCGCGGCGTGATCACCGCGATCAACTTCCTCGAGGAGGAAGGCGCCTACGAGGAAGACCTCGACTTCGTGTTCTACGACGTCCTGGGCGACGTGGTGTGCGGCGGCTTCGCCATGCCGATCCGCGAGAACAAGGCGCAGGAAATCTACATCGTCTGCTCCGGCGAGATGATGGCGATGTACGCCGCCAACAACATCTCCAAAGGCATCGTGAAATACGCCACCACCGGCTCGGTGCGCCTGGCGGGGCTGATCTGCAACTCGCGCAAGACCGACCGCGAGGACGAGCTGATCATGGCGCTGGCCGAGAAGCTCGGCACCCAGATGATCCACTTCGTGCCGCGCGACAACATCGTGCAGCGCGCCGAGATCCGCCGCATGACGGTGATCGAGTTCGACCCCACCTGCAACCAGGCCGACGAATACCGGTCCCTCGCGAAGAAGATCGTCGAGAACAAGAAGTTCGTCATCCCGACCCCGCTCGAGATGGAGGACCTGGAAACCCTGCTCATGGAATTCGGCATCATGGATGTCGAGGACGAGAGCGTCGTCGGCAAGACCGCCGCCGAGCTGGCGGATTGATCGGGCTTTTGTGTCAACACACGTCGGAGGAGGGCCGAATATGGCTGCGATGACGCGCGAAGAAACGCAGAACCTGATTGCCGAGGTTCTGGCGGTCTATCCCGAAAAGGCGAAGAAGGACCGCGCCAAGCACTTGATG
>JBFWJB010000041.1:0-13682 GCA_050253435.1 Rhodospirillaceae bacterium | reverse complement strand
CTGCTCCTTCAGCCCGGCCGCCGCATGGCGAACAGCCCCTGCGGCCGCCAGACGATGATTCCCACCATCATCGCGAAGCCGATGGCGAGGGCGAACGAATGCGACATGTAGACCGAGGCGACCTGCTCGGTGAGGCCGAAAAGGACCCCTCCGAGCAGGCCGCCCACCGGGTTGCCGAGCCCGCCGAGAACGATGACGATGAAGCCGATCAGGGTGTAGTCCGCGCCGACGAACGGGCTGAAGGCGGGAAACACCATGGACACCAGAATGCCGGTGACCCCGGCGAGCCCCATGCCGATGCCGCAGGCGGCGGCGGAGAGGCGGTGGATATCCACCCCGACGATCTGAATCGCATCGCGGTTCATCATCGCGGCGCGCAGCGCCCGTCCGTGATCGGTGCCGTAGAGGCCGAAGGAAAGCAGCGCCACGATCAGCGCGGTAACGCCCAGCACGGCGAGGCGGCTGGTCGGCATCACTACCGGCCCGAGATGCAGCGCAAGCGGCCGGAAGCTGAAACCGAGGGAGCGCGGATCGGCCTCGAAGAACAGCAGCATCAGCGCGGTGGCCATCAGCGAGAAGCCGAACATCACGAGGAACGAGGTGCTCTCCGGGTCGTCGCTGCGGGAAAGCCGCGGCATCAGCAGCACGTAGAAGGCCCAGCCGACGGCGAAGAAGCAGACGAAGCCGATGGGTACCGCGGCGAGCGGCGGCACGCCGAACCCCTGCAGCGCGAAGAGGGCGAAGTACGCTCCGGCGATGATGAACTCGCCGTGCGCGAAGTTGACGATGCGCATCACTCCGTAGAGGAGGTTGAGGCTGCAGCCGATGAGGCCGTAGACCGCACCGAGAATCAGCCCGGTGAACACCGCCTTGACCAGCAGGATTTCCATGCGCCGGCTCCGTAATCAGGGAATGAAGCGGCGCAGCCGCGGCCGCCGGGCGATCAGCGAGCCGACGATGCCGTGCGGCAGGAACAGCATCAGCCCGACGATCGCCGCACCGAGAAAGAACAGGTTGAACAGCGGAAAACGCTGCCACACCAGATCGTCCACCCAGACCATCACCACCGAGCCGACCACCGGTCCGGTCAGGGTGCCGAGCCCGCCGGCGATGGCGAAGATCAGGCTCTTCGCCGAGATCAGGGTGTTGAAGGCGGCATCCGGATCGACGAGGTTGGTGTACCAGGCCTCCACCCCGCCGGTCAGCGCGGGAAACAGGCCCGCCACCACCCAGGCCTTGAGCCGGACCCCGGCGACGTCGACGCCCATCACCTGCGCCGCCATCGGGTTGTCGCGGATCGCCCGCAACGCCACGCCCAGGCGCGAAGAGGAGATGCGCCCGGCGGCCGCCAGCGCCGCAACCATCACGCCGAGCATGACCGCATAGGCGGCGCGCGGCGAATTCGACGGGCCGAGAACGAGACCGAAGCTGCCGCCGGACAGGTCTTCCGGGATTTCCGAAACCAGCAGGCGGCAGATCATCGCCAGCGCCAGGCTGACCATCGAGAAGTAGATGCCGCGCAGCCGCAGAGTCGGCGCGAACAGAACGCTGCAGGCCATCCCGGCTGCAGCCGAGGCGAAAAGCGCAACCGGCACCGGATAGCCGAACTTCGCCACCAGCACCGCGGTGACGTAGGCGCCGACGCCGTAGAACGCCACATAGCCGAAGGGAATGTACCCGGTGAGGCCGGCCATGATGTTGACCGCGCTCGCCATCGTCACCCAGAGCATCAGGTAGAAGCAGAACGACAACGGCCGGTCGAGCAGCAGAGGCAGAAGCAGAACGGCCGCGAGCGCCGCCACCATGCCTAACCATACCCTGCGGCGGAACCCCGCTGCCGTTGCGTTGCCGATGATCATGCCGCCATTTCCTTCACGCCGACGCCCTGGTTCTGATTATTTTTAGGGCAGGATAGACGCGTGCCTACGCTGCGTCCAATTCCTTGGCTTTGCCTGATCATAACCATTCGGCTATGCACAATTTTTTGAAAGTCTCGAACGTCTATGAGAGGACGCGGCCCGCCAGCGCCTTGTCGAGGTGGCGGAGAAACCCCTCGGCGACGATCGACATCGGCCGGTGGCTCGGTTTGAGCAGGCTGACGGCGAACTTGAGCGGCGGATAGAGCGGCACCGCCCGCAGTTCGGGGAAGGCGGGGACGGTGAACTCGTCGACGATGGCGATGCCCGCCCCGGCGCGCACCAGGGCGCACGCCGCCGAGCACAGTTCCACATGGGTGGAC
The DNA here is from genome assembly GCA_050253435.1 of Rhodospirillaceae bacterium. GTDB lineage: Bacteria > Pseudomonadota > Alphaproteobacteria > Rhodospirillales > Rhodospirillaceae > Oleispirillum. The sequence goes on along the minus strand of JBFWJB010000041.1, from coordinate 11,443 downwards.
AGGCGGAACTGGTGTCCGGCATTGTGGAAGAAGTTCGCGATCAACCGGCCGAACGGCTGCATGGTGTCGAAGGAAATCAGCGGATAGCGCTCGATCTCGCGCACGCCCACGGCCTCCGCCCCGGCGAGCGGGTGGTCCTGCGGCACCACGCAGACCATATGGCCGATGGCGATGGTGCGGCAGCTCATCGCCGGAGACCCGGAGGGAAAGAGCACCAGCGCCATGTCCACCTGCTGGCTGAGCACCAGTTCCTCCACCTCGGGCACCCGCCGCACCAGCAGGGAAGCGTGGACGTTCGGCGCCTCCGCCAGGAAGGCGGCAAGGGTGCGCGGCATGAAATCCTGGCCGAGGGCGGCGGTGGCCGCCACGGCAAGGTTGCCGGTCTTGCCCTGGCGCATCTCCTCCGCGATTTTCTGGATCGAACGCAGTCCGGTATAGACCCGCTCCACCTCGAAGTGCAGGGCCTGCGCCTCCGGCGTCGGCACGATGCGGCCGCCGATGCGCTTGAACAGCACCAGGCCCAGGCGTGTTTCCAGATGCTTCAGCATCTTGCTGACCGACGGCTGGGAAATGTTCAGCAGGCGCGCCGCGCCGGTCACGCTGCCGCTTTCCATCACCGCCTGGAAGATTTCGATCTGGCGCAGGTTCATCCGCCCCCTCCATAACCTTTTGGCTATGACCTACCGTGCGAATGATATTCGACTCCCATGACGAGAAATTGCAAGTCTATGTGACATCCTCCTCGAAGCGGCGCGCCGGCCCGAATGCGGACGAAGCCCTGGCCGGGGAGACCACGGAAGGGAGTCCCACATGCTGAAATCCATAGCGAAAGTTTCGCAGGTCGTGCTGACGGCGTGTGCCGTGGCCACGGCCGCCCCGGCCGCCCAGGCGGCCGACACCATCAAGATCGGATTGAGCGTTTCCTCCACCGGTTCGTTCGCCCTCGCCTCCCAGTCGGGTGAACGCGGCATCGACATCTGGGCGGACGAGGTGAACGCCCGCGGCGGCATTCCGATCGGCGGCAAGAAGCGCAAGGTGGAGCTGATCAAGCTCGACGACCGCAGCGACAAGCAGCAGGTCGCAAAAGTCTACGAAAGCCTGATCCAGGACCGCGGCGCCGACGTGGTGATCGCCCCGTTCGGCTCCACGCTCACCGGCGTCGCCGCCACGGTGACGGAGCGGCTCGACCGCTTCATGGTGATCTGGTCGGCGGCGGCGGACGCCATCTATAAACAGGGCTTCACCCGCCTCATCTCCGCTTCGCAGATGCCGGTCTCGGTGATGCCCAAAGCCGAAATCGACGCGGCGAAGACGCTCGGCGTGAAGAAGATGGCGATCATCTACGTCGATGCGCCGTTCCCCGCCGGACTGGCCGTGGCCGCCGAATCCCTGGCCAAGCAGAACGGCATCGAAATCGTGATGATGGAGAAGTACGCCAACGGCACCAAGGATTTCTCCACCATGCTGGAAAAGGCGAAGGCGCTCGGCGCCGACGGCTTCTACCCCAGCGCCTACGAAAACGACCAGATCGCCATGGTGCGGCAGATGAAGGAGCTGGACATCACCTTCCCCTTCAGCTTCATCGTCTACGCCTCGCAGCCGCAGTTCCTGCAGATCGGCCACGACGCCGACTTCCTGTTCAGCCACACCAACTTCCACGAAGCGGTGAACTGGAAGGTCAACGCCGGGCTGGACCGCACGCAGTTTCTCGCGGCCTATGCGCGCCTCTTCCCCAAGGTGAACTACGCGCCGGACTTCCAGACGGCGCTCGCCTACGGCGCCGCCGTGGTGATGGAAAAGATCATCGAAAAGGCGGGCACCACCGACGCGGCCAAACTCAAGGCCGCGTCCCTCGATCTGAGCAAGAAGCTCACCGTGCTCTCCGGTCCCTATGAGATCGACGCGGCGGGCACCCAGCTCGGCATGCCCTTCGTGGTGGTGCAGAACCAGAAGGACGGCGTCAAGGCGGTCTACCCCGAAGCGGTGGCGAACGCCAAGGCGGTCTACCCGATTCCGCCATGGTCTAAACGCTGACGATGAGCGGACTGGGCCGCTTGCCTGCCCGCAGGCGGCCCCTTTTTCCCCTGACAGCGGATTTTTCCATGTTGCGCATTTCTTTGGTCCAGACCGAATCCCGGCCCGGCGAGCCCCAGGCCAACCTGGCCCTCGCGCGGGAGGCCGCAGCCCGCGCCGAAGGCCGGGTCGTGGTTTTTCCCGAGTTGTTCAACGCCGGTTACGATCTCTCCGTTATAGATTCCATCCCGGAGGCGGCGCTCGCCGACTTCCGCGGCGGACTCGCCGCCCTCAGCCGGGAAACCGGCAAGATCGTGATTTCGGGCTGCCTGGCGCGCGGCGCGCGCAAGTTCCGCAACGAGGCCGTGGTCTTCCGCGAGGGCGCGGAAGCCGCCTGCTATACCAAGGTCCACCTCTGCCAGACGCCCCCGGTGGACGAGATGCTGCACTTCGAGGCGGGCGACGCCCCGGTCGTCGTCGATATCGACGGCTGGCGCTGCGGCCTCGCCATCTGCTACGACCTGCGTTTTCCCGCCCTGTTCCAGGCCTACCGGCGCCTCGGCGCGGATGCGATCATCCTGATCTCCGCCTGGCCGGTGGAACGCTGGAGCCACTGGTACACCCTGCTGCGCGCCCGCGCGATAGAGAACCAGTGCTACGTGCTGGCCTGCGGCATGATCGGCGCGGTGCCGGCGGCGACCTTCTGCGGCGCCTCCCTCGGTTTCGACCCGTGGGGCAACCCCCTGGCCGAGGCGGATTGCTTCTCGCCGAAGATCGTCGAAACCGCCCTCGTGCGTGCGGAGATCGAGCGTTACCGCCCGATGCATCCGATCGGGCGGCACGAACGCCTCGACCTCTACGGCGACTGGCTGCGCCTGTCGGAGCGCGGCCGCACCGCGCCCTGACGCCAAACGTTCAGGCCTCCGCCTGCGCCCCTGCGCGCAACAGCGGCACCCCGGCGCGCATGCCGGTGTGCCGCCCGTCCCGCAGCGTCACCCTGCCGTTGACCACCACCGCGCTGATGCCGCGCGCGGCCTCCTTCGGGTGGTCGAAATCCGCGGCGTCGCGCACCGTCTCCGCATCGAACACGGTGATGTCCGCCGCCGCGCCGGGCTGCAGCGTCCCACGGTCCGCCAGGCCGAAGGTGCGCGCGGTAAGGCCGGTCATCTTCCACACCGCGGTCTCCAGCGGGAACAGACCGATCTCGCGGCTGTAAAGCCCCAGAACCCGCGGGAAGGTGCCCCACAGCCGCGGGTGCGGACGCTTGCCGACGCAGATGCCGTCGGAGCCCACCATGGTTTCGGGAAAGGCGAGAATCCGCCGCACGTCGTCCTCGTCCATGGAGAAATAGACCGCCGTGCCCGGTTGCAGGCGGCGCGCCGCCTGGTGCGGCTTCACCCCCCATTCCGCGGCGATCTCGGCGAGTTCGCGGCCGTCGCACTCCGGGTGCGGCTCGCTCTCGGCCACGATGATGCGGCAGTCGTCGAAGTCCGGGTTGCTGCGCAGCATCGTCGCGCTCGCATGGTAGGGGTAGCAGTCGAGCCCCACCGACTGCCGCCCCATCGCCGCGCGGATCGCCGGCAGGGTTTCGGCGGTGCGGCCGAAATTGCGCGGATACATCACCTTGTGATGCGAAATCACCACCGGAACGCCGAGCTCCCGGCCGATCTCGAAGGTCTCGTCGAGAGACGCGAGGACGTCGTCCTCCTCGTTGCGCATGTGGGTGACGTAAAGCCCGCCGCAGGCGGCGAGCGGACGCCCGACCTCGATCACCTCCGCGGTCGGCGCGGCGATCGCGGGCGGATACATCAGCCCGGAGGACAGGCCGATCGCTCCCTCAGCAAGGCAGTCCTGCAGCAGCGCCCGCATCTGCGCGATCTCCCGCGCCGTCGCCGGACGCTCCAGGTCATCCCCCATCGCCACCAGGCGCAGCGAGGTGTGCCCGACCAGGCCGGCCACGTTCACCGAGGCGGGCGCTTCCGCCAGGGCGCGCGCATAGCCGCCGAAGGACGCAAAGCCCGCGCCCTCCGGCAGATCGAGCAGGTTGAACGGCGGCGGCAGAGGCCGCCATGCGGGCACCGGCGCGGAACTGATGCCGCAATTCCCGGTAACCACGGTGGTCACGCCCTGGGATATCTTCGGCAGCATCTCGGGAGCGGCAAACAGCGCATGGTCGTCGTGGGTGTGCGAATCGATGAACCCCGGCGCGACGATCAGCCCGTCCGCGGCCACCACTTCCGCCGCCTCCGCATCGCCGAGGTCGCCGACCGCGGCGATGCGTCCGCCGCACACGCCGACATCCGCACGGAACCGCGGCCGGTTGGTGCCGTCGATCACCGTGCCGCCGCGAACCACCAAATCGAATTGCGTCGCCATGCTCTCTCCATACCGCATCCGTAAGCTCATCCCGGACTGGGACGAGGGGCCTTTTGCGTCAGCGCCCGGTGAAGGCGGGCTTGCGTTTTTCCGCGAAGGCCGCCACGCCCTCCAGCCCGTCGGCGGTGCGCGACAGCTCGGCGATCTGCCGCGCCTCCCGCGCCATCTGGCTTTCCAGGGTGTCGTTGGTCGCCATCGCCAGCAGCCTCTTCACCCCGCCGTAGGCCTTGGTCGGTCCGGTGGCCAGCTGCGTCGCCAAAAGCCCCGCCTCCGCAACCAGGTCCTCGGCGGGCACCACGCGGTTGACGATGCCCCAGGCGAGCGCCTGCGTGGCGGACAGCACCGGGTTTTCCAGGTACAGCTCCATCGCCCGGCGCGGGCCGATCAGCCGGGAAAGGAAATAGGTGGAGCCGCCGTCCGGCGACAGGCCGATCTGGGTGTAGGCGCTGGTGAAGCGCGCCGTCTCCGCCGCGATCGCCAGGTCGCACCCGGCGGCGAGGCTCAGCCCCGCACCCGCCGCGATGCCGTTCACCGCCGCGATCACCGGCGCATCCATCGCCGCGAAGCGGGAAACCGCGAGATTCAGATAGCCGGTGATCTCCTTGAGGAAAAGGTCCACCGTCTCCGGATCGGAGGCGAACGCCGCCACGTCGCCGCCCGCGCAGAATGCCTTCTCCCCCGCGCCGGTCAGCACCACCGCGCGCACCGCCGGGTCCGAGCCGCAGCGGTTGGCCGCCTCCGCCAGCTGCCGCGCGCACGCCATGTCCAGCGCGTTGAACGCCTGCGGACGGTTGATCGTGACCCACGCCACGCTCTCCCGCATTTCCACCAGAACCGCCGCCTCGCTCATCTCGTGCCCTCCCGTGTTTTCTCTGCGTTCCTTCCCTGATACGCCCGCGGGCGGCCTGCCCGCAACCCCTGTCCCGGAACTTTCCGGCGCCGTGGGGGGCGCTCATTATAGTTGCCTATAAAGCAACAATCATATTCCATTTTGGTGCATTGTTGATTCGACCGCGGCGCGCGACATTTCCCTGCACGATATCCATCCCCCGCAAGAGGAAAACGCCATGTCCCGCACCCACGCCCTCGCCGCCGCCCCCCTGATTCCCGTACTCGCGCCGGTCTACCGCACCGCCGCCCCCGCCGCCGACGTGCTCGTCCGCGCCGCCACCGGCCTCTTCCTCGTGCCTCACGGTGCGCAGAAGCTGTTCGGCTGGTTCGGCGGCTACGGCCTGGAAGCCACGGGCCAGTTCTTCGCCAGCAAACTCGGCCTGCCCGCCGGGCTCGCCCTGCTGGCCGGGACGATCGAGGTGTTCGGCGGCCTCGCCCTCGCCTTCGGTCTCGCCACCCGCGCCGCCGCCGCCCTGGTCTTCGGCCTGATGGCGGTCGCCGTCGTCCAGGTCCACCTCGGCAACGGCTTCTTCTGGACCTCCGGCGGCTACGAATACCCGCTGCTGTGGGCCATCCTCGCCCTCTCCTACGTGGTCAAGGGCGGCGGCCGCCACTCCATCGACGCCCTGATCGGCAGGGAACTCTAACAGGGTGCGGAAAAAGGCTTGCCCGTGCGAGCGAAGGGAGATTTTCGGCAAGATTAGGAGTGGTTGAAGCAAGATAGCGGGACTATCTTGCGAAAACGCGACGCGAGATTGACGAAAATACCCCGAGCGCAGCCGGGCAATGGTTTTCCCACACCCTGCCAACACCGGGGCTGACATGCCGCCGGGCAAACCCGTATTCTCGGCGGCATGACACGCACGGCCAAACCCGCCCCCTGGCGCAAGATCCTGCGCATCGCCGCCCTGGTGGTCCTCCTCGGACCGCCGGTGGCGCTGGCGCTGTTCCGCGTGCTGCCGGTGCCCGCCACGCCGCTGATGCTCATCCGCCTCGCCGAAGGGGAGGGACTTTCCCGCACCTGGGTGCCGCTCTCCGCCGTCTCCCCCCACCTGCGCGCCGCGGTGATCGCCGCGGAAGACAACCAGTTCTGCACCCACTGGGGCTTCGACCTCGGCTCGTTGCAGGACGCGATGGAAGACTGGGACTCCGGCAAACGCCTGCGCGGCGCCTCCACCATCTCGATGCAGACCGCGAAGAACCTCCTCCTCTGGCCGGGACGCGACTTCCTGCGCAAGGGCCTGGAAGCCTACGCCACCCTGTGGATGGAGATCCTCTGGCCGAAAACCCGCATCGCCGAGGTCTACCTCAACATCGCCGAATGGGGCCCCGGAACCTACGGCGCGGAAGCCGCCGCACGCCGCTACTTCAAAACCTCCGCCAGCCGCCTCTCCCGCCGCCAGGCCGCCCTCCTCGCCGCAACGCTGCCCAGCCCGCGCAACTGGTCCCCCGCCGCACCCTCCGCCTACGTCGCCGGCCGCGCCGCCATCCTGCAACGCCGCATGGCGCAACTCGGCCCCGATTTTCTCGGCTGCATCGGCGGGAAGCCGTAAAAACCAGTCCAGGGGCGTCGCCCCTGGACCCCATTGGGGCCTTGGGCCCCAAACCCCATGACTTGTTTTTCCGCGAAGCGGGATATATCCGATCCCTGCCCCGGCATGGGCTTATGGCGCTACGCGCATAAAAAAGAAGGGGGTCTGGGGCATCGCCCCAGGCGGGGCGCGGGGCGGCAGCCCCGCTTATCCTGGCCGCGTTCTACGCCGCGACGACGACCGGGCGGTTCATCAGGAGGCGCAGCCACTCCACCTGGGCGGCGCGGCGCGCCTGTTTGGTCAGGTGGGTGCGGATATCCGCTTCCGCGGCCGCAAAGCCGACGGTTTCCGGCGGCAGGATGGAATCGCAGGCGACGAGGTGCCAGCCGAGTTCGGTGCGCACCGGGCCGCCCCAGGCTCCGGCGGGCAGGGTGAAGGCGATTTTCTCGACGGCGGGGTAGAGCGCGCCCGTGGCGACGGCGCCGACCAGGCCGCCCTGCATCGCGGTGGGGCATTCGGAGTGGCGCGCCGCGAGGTCGGCGAAGGCGGCCCCGCCCTTGAGCGCGGCAACCAGGGAGTCGATGCGAGCGTGCGCCGCATCCTCGGTGTTTTCCGGGTACTCCGGATTCACCGTGACCAGGATATGGCGCACCGTGCGGCGTTCCGGCTTCTGGAAGCGGGCGGGATTGGCGGCGTAGAAGGCGCGAGCCTGCGCCGCGTCCGCCTCCGGCGCGCGGGCGGCGACGGAATCGAGCGCCGCCTGCACCCGCAGTTCGCGATGCAGCGCCTCGAAGAGGTCGGGCTCGGAGATCGGGCAATCCGGGTTGTCCTGCCGCCAGCCGGCGGCCGCCTCGGCGATGCGGTCGTAGGGCAGGGCGATGGCCGCGGCCTCGCGGGTTTCGAGAATGCGCGATTCGAGGATTTGGGCGCGTTCCACCTCGTCGGCGAGGCGGACTGCCTTCTCCGGCGGGAGCGCGCCCGGCGCGGCGGCAAAGCGCAGCGCCGCGATATTCCAGGCATGATAGGTCGCAAGATCGCTCATGATCCCCCATCCTCCTTCAGCGCGTACGGCGCCAGCGCGCTTTCCGGCACCGCGTAGACGTGCTCCCCGAAGGCCACGTGATACGCCACTTCGCCCGGTGCGTCGCGCAAAACCTGCATCACCTCGCCGATTTCGCCCACTTCGACCACGGTCTCGCCGCCCAGGGCAAGAGCCTTGGCCGCCGCCACCTTGTCGCGGGAGTCGAAGGCGCTGTCCACCCAGGGGGCATCGGCGGGGATCAGCTCCTGCTCGCGGCAGCCGACCACGCGGTTGACGTCGAGGAAGTGCACGGAATAGATCACCTGGTCCTGCAAAAAGGTGCCGACGTCGCGCACGTAGCCGATGCGGCCGCGCCGCACCAGCAGTTCGCCGGTGGCGCGGCCGGGAAAGGTGCCGTCGTTGCGCAGGTTGCGCACCACGCGCACCGCCGCGCCATAGTCGTAGCGCGCCGCGATCATGGGTCGCACCGGGGCGCGAGCGCGGCAAGCGGCACGAAGGCGGGCTCGTCGGGCAGGGACTGGAAGACGCGGAAAATTTTTTCCTTCTTCGGCGTGGAGACGACGAAATCGTGGTACGCGGCGGCGAGCAGCTCCGCATGCAGGGCGAAGCGCGCATCCGCATCCGCGGGCATCTGCGCCGTCGCCAAACGGTCGTGGAAGCGCTGCAGGATGTGCAGCCGGTTGACCCGCACCACCGCCGGGTCGAACTCCACGCCGAACAGGACGAAAAAGTCCTCGGCGGCTTCGAGATCGTGCATCGCGTCTTGCCAGTCCGGGGTCATCTCCGCGTCCTCCTTATTCCGCCGCCTGCGGGGCCGGAACCGTGACCGCCGCGTAGAAGCGCAACAGGTCGGCCTCCGCCGGGATGGTCTTGGTGCGGGTGGCGAAGCTGCGCACCTGCGCGAGGATCGCCTGCTCCTGCAAGGGGCTCAAGCCGATGCCCAGGCGCTCGTAGGCCTGGCGCACCGCATGCGCGCCGGAATGCTTGCCGAGCACGAAACGGTGGGCGCGGCCGATCTCCGCCGGGTCCACCGCCTGATAGTTGAGCGGATCCTTGATCAGCCCGTCGACGTGGATGCCCGCCTCGTGGGCGAAGGCGCCCTCGCCGACCAGGCTCTTGTTCCACGGCACCGGGCGGCCCGAGGCGTCGGCCACCAGTTTGGAGACCTCCATGTAGCGGGTGAGATCGACGCCGGTGTCGATGCCGTGCAGGCGCGAAAGCCCCATCGCCACCTCTTCCAGCGGCGCATTGCCCGCGCGTTCGCCGAGGCCGTGCACCGTGGTGTTGGCATGCGTCGCGCCGCCCAGCGCCGCGGCGATGGTGTTGGCGGTGGCCAGCCCGAGGTCGTCGTGGGCGTGCATCTCCAGCTCGAGGCCGGAGGCGGCGCGCAGGGTTTCGAAGATTTGCCGCGTGCCGAAGGGCTCGAGAATGCCCAGCGTATCGGCGAAGCGGAAGCGACGCGCCCCCGCCTTTTCCGCGGTTTCCAGCACCTCGCAGAGGAAGTCCGGGTCGGCGCGGGAGGAATCCTCGCCACCGACGCATACCGAAAAGCCGCGGTCCAGCGCCTTCGGCACCATGTAGGAAATGGTTTCCAGCACCCAGGCGCGGCTGCGCTTCAGCTTTTTCTCGATGTGCTGGTCGGAGACGGAAAGCGACAGGTCGAGGAAGCCGACGTTGAGCGCCGCGGCGGCGCGCAGGTCGGCGTCGCACATCCGGCACCAGACCATCAGCTCCGCCTTCAGGCCGAGGGAGGCGATGGTGCGGATCGCGTCGCGCTCCTCCGGCCCCATCACCGGAATGCCGATCTCCAGCTCGGGCACGCCGATGCTGTCGAGCAGTTGGGCGATCAGCACCTTCTCCTCGAAGGAGAAGGCGACGCCCGCCGACTGCTCGCCGTCGCGCAGGGTCGTGTCGTTGATGCCGAACCAGCCTTGCTTCATGCGGACCATCCTCCATGAACCCGTCCGGTGCTGCGGTCGCAACCGCCATGCCACCTGGAGAAGCGCCCCTTTCCAATGCGAATCAAAGCATTATCCAGCGCATGTCTTTGTCGTGTTTGCGACAATGACCCGCGGCGTGCGGCAGAGGCAGGGCGTGCCTCAAACGTAGGCAGCAGCCGCGCGCGCAGGCGCCGCGCCGCCGCCGCGCGAAATCCGTGCCGCGGCCTCGCCCACCGCCGCGACGGTGAAGGCGATCTCCTCCGCCGTGGTCTCCCGCGACAGGGAAAAGCGGATCATCCCCCGCGCCAGGGTGGGGGAAAGCCCCATCGCCAAAGGTACGTGCGAGGCGGCCACCGACCCGGCGCTGCACGCCGAGCCGCCGGAAGCGGCAATACCCTTGCGGTCGAGATAGGCCAGCATCGCCTCGCCCTCGATATTCGGGAACACCACGGCGAGGGTGTTGGGCAGGCGCTCCGCCGCCGCGGCCAGCGGCCACGCGCCCGGCGCGGCGGCGCACACTCCCGCCTGCAACGCATCGCGCAAGGAGGCGATACTCGAAGCCTCCGCCGCAAGGCCGCGCCGCGCCAGATCCGCCGCCGCGCCGAGAGCGACGATGGCGGGCACGTTCTCGGTGCCCGCGCGGCGGCCCTTCTCCTGATGCCCGCCGCGCAAGAGCGGGCGGAAACGCGTGCCGCGGCGCAGGTACAGAACGCCGATGCCCTTGGGCGCGTGCAGCTTGTGGCCGGAGAGCGACAGCATGTCCACCCCCGCCGCCGCCACGTCGATTTCCGCCTTGCCGCCCGCCTGCACCGCATCGGTGTGGAACACAACCCCCGCCGCATGCGCCATCGCCGCCAGTTCCGCAATCGGGAACACCGCCCCGGTCTCGTTGTTCGCCCACATCAGCGTAGCCAGGGCCACATCCGGACCCAGCGCCGCGGCATAGGCCGCCACATCCAGCCGCCCCTCGCCATCCACGCCGATCTCGCGAATCTCGTAGCCTTCCTTCTCCAGATCGCGGCAGGCCGCCTGCACCGCCGCATGCTCCACCGCCGAGGTGACGATCGCCCGGCGGTCCGGATGCGCGCGCACCGCCGACAGAATCGCCGTGGCGTCGGACTCGCTGCCGCCGGAGGTGAAAATCACCTCGCTCTCGTGCGCGGCGCCGATCAACCCCTGAACCTGCCGCCGCGCCGTGCGCACCGCCGCCGCCGCCGCCGCGCCGAACCCATGCCGCGACGAGGCGTTGCCGTACTGCTCGGTCAGAAACGGCAGCATCGCTTCCACCACCCGCGGGTCCACCCGCGTCGTCGCGTTGTTGTCCAGATAAATCGCCGCCATGGCCGCCTCCTTTACCGAAAAACCAGGCCAGGGGCGCTGCCCCTGGACCCCGCAAGGGGACTCGGTCCCCTTGACCTCCTGACGGGTTTTTCGCCGCGCAGCGGCTATCGATCGTCACGCTGCGTGATGGCTCTGTCGCGCTTCGCGCAAAAACCAAAAGTCATGGGGTCCGGGGACCGAGTCCCCGGCGGGTGTGGGCGGAGCCCACGTGTTTTATGCATCGTGTCTCAGCAGTTCGGCGGGGAGCACCCGGACGATCTGCTTGAGCGCGTCCATCAGGCGTTGCTGCACGCCGCCCAGGGTGAGGG
>JBFWJB010000040.1:0-13738 GCA_050253435.1 Rhodospirillaceae bacterium | reverse complement strand
GTCCTGCACCCAGAAATAGCCGTCTTCGCCATAGCGCAGGCCGGAGATGTCGGCCATCGCCTCGGCCTTGGCCTCGGCCTCGGTGAGTTTTCCGTCTTTCCACAGCTGAGCGTTGCGCTCCACTGCTGAGCGCGCGGTGTCGACCAGACCCTGCAGTTCTGTCTTGCGTTCGTTGATCAGGTTGCGGCGGTAGTCCCACAGGTTTTCCGCCACCAGAGAGGTCACGCCGATGCAGGTGACCGCGAGAATCAGGGTCAATTTCCGTGCGATCGGCAGGTTGTTGAAGGTGGATCGAATGGACATGGTTTCCTCCTCGGTCTTTGCGTGTTCTTGCCGTTACGAAGGGATCAGGGGATGCGGCGCAACGCCGCGGCGTGCGGTGCATTGGCGAGTTCCATACCCGCGGCGAGCAGATGCTCCACCGGCTCGCCGCGCCCCACGCAGGCGTTGATCTGAGAAATCAGCACTTCGGTGCGGTCGGCGAAGTTGGCGACTTCGCGTGCCTCGCGGGCGCGCTGGTTGAGAACTTCGCCGGCTTCGCGCAGGCGGTCGAGGGACGCCTGCATGCCCTTGCCGGAGCGCTTCAATCGCGCGTTCTCGAAGGCGAGCCGCGCTTCGGCGGCGCGCAGGCGGACGCCGTCCTCGGAAATGCGGGAAAGCGCCGCGGCGATGCGCGTGCTGCCGTCCTTGAGACTGTCGGAGGCCGCCGCCATGGTGCGGTTGGCGGTCTCGCTGGCGTCGATGTGATGCCGCACGTCGGCGGTGTTGGCGACGACGTCGTCCAGAACCCGTGCGGTCTTGGCGAATGCGGTGGTGAGCTGCTTCATGGTCGGTTCCTCTCCGGGTGTGCGGCTTCTGTCCGTGAGGTCGCAAACCCCGTGCCGAAAACCGAGAGGGCTTGTAGGGTATTAATTAACATATTGAATCTATTGACATATTAATAAAACTGGAAATTCTTGTCGCGCCGTTGCGCCGCCGCACGGCGCAAAACCGGCGGTGCGGCGCGCGAAATGATTTGCAAAATGCGAGGAAAGGCGGAAACGGCTTGACTCGCACGTCCCCCCGGTTAGACTCCCCCGCCATGCGACGGTCCCCGTTTGGGGGCAAAAGGGAAGCCGGTCGAATTCCGGCGCTGTTCCCGCAACTGTAGGCGGCGAGCCTAGATCCGCGAACCACTGGGGCGATGTCCCTGGGAAGGAGGATCGAAGGTGGCGACCCGCGAGCCAGGAGACCTGCCGTCGCATGCGTCATGTCCGTGGGTCGGGAGTTGCCCATGGCGCGGGACACCGTATGTGACGCTCAAGTTTGGTGAGGTCACGAATGCGGGTGGTTCCGATGCGACGCGCTTGTCGTTTCTATTCGAATCTCGGAGTCCCGACGTTCCGCACTGCGGCGCGCGTGCCCACGCGCGTGCGCCGCGGCCTTATCGGCTTACGACGGGTTCCCGGCGCGGGGTTCCGCGCCGGTGCAGGCCGCTGGTGCGGCAGTTGTGTTTTTCCCTAGTCCTGAGACGACGAGGCGCAGACCGGCATGTTCGGCCGCTGGTCCGCGTTCTTTCAACTAACGGCGGCTTCCCTCACCGGAGCCGCCGCTTTTTTTGCGGGAAAAGGGAAAAACTTCGCAGGGGACCTTAGGCCCCCCGCACCCCCCATAACTTCGGTTTTTTGCGCGCAGCGCCATAAGACCGTGCGTATGGCACGCACAGGCTCATCCCGCTTCGCGGAAAAACCAACGTTATGGGGTCGAGGGGACTGAGTCCCCTCGCGGGTCCGGGCAGAGCCCGGCCTGGTTTTTACAGTCCCACTGCGGCGAGGTAGGCGCGCCAGAAGGTGCGCGCCGCGGCGGTGAGGCGCGGCAGCGCCGCGGTCGTGGCGGCGGCGAAGTCCTGTGCGCCGGTGGGGCCCAGGGTGGCGGCCAGCGAGGCGGCGTAGGCGGGCACGGCGCTCCATTCCGGCACCGTCTGCGGCGTGACCTCCACGTGGTACTGGAAGCCGTAGGCCTTTTTGCCGATGCGCGCCGCCTGGATCGGGCAGGCGGCATTGGCGGCGAGGATCACGCCGTCGGCAGGCAGGGACTTGACCTCCGATCCGTGCCACTGCAGGCAGAGGATCGGCGCTTCGAGGGCCCGCATCACCGGGTCGTCCGCCGCCGCCGGGGCGGGCGCGACCGTGGTGATGCCGACCTCGGGGGCGGTCATCGGCCCCACCTCGCCGCCGGCCGCCGCGGCGAGCAGCTGGTGGCCGAGGCACAGCCCGAGGAAGGGTTTGTCCAGCTCGCGCACCCAGCGGCGGATGTAGGCCTTTTCCGCGGTGAGCCAGGGGAGCTTGTCGTCCTCCCACACGTCCATCGGCCCGCCCATCGCCATCAAGAGGTCGTAGCCTTCGGGCTCCGGCGGGGTTTGCCCGGCGTCCCACTCCACCACATCCCAAATCGTGCCGTCCTCCGCCATCAAGTCGCGGAAGGAGCCGGGGTGTTCGACGTCGATGTGCTGGAAAACCAGAACGCGCATGTGTAATACCTGATGTTTCCTGTTGCGGCGGCCCTCATCATGGGGCAAATCCGAAGCGCCCGGCAACGGCAAAGCAATCCCAGGAAAGGACGCCCGTGACCGCCCCAGTTTCCGCCGCGCCGCCGCGCCTCGTGATGCGCGGCATCGTCAAGCGCTTTCCCGGCTGTCTCGCCAACGACGGCATCGACCTGGTGGTCGAGGCGGGGCAGTGCCATGCGCTGCTGGGGGAAAACGGCGCGGGCAAGTCCACCCTGGTGAAGATCGCCTCCGGCGTGCTCTCCGCCGATGCGGGGGAGATTCTGTGGGAAGGCGCGCCGGTTTCCATCGGCAGTCCGGCGGCGGCGCGGGCGCTGGGCATCGGCATGGTGTTCCAGCATTTCTCGCTGTTCGAATCGATGACGGTGGCGGAGAACGTGGCGCTCGGCACCGGCGACTCGTCGCCCTTGCCGCAGTTGGCCGCGCGCATCGCCGAGGTTTCGGCGCGCTATGGCCTGGCGCTCGACCCGGAGCGCCGCATCGCCGACCTCTCGGTGGGGGAGCGCCAGCGCGTCGAGATCGTGCGCGCGCTGCTGCAGGACCCCAAGCTTCTGATCATGGACGAGCCGACCTCGGTGCTGACGCCGCAGGAGGCGCAGTCCCTGTTCGGGGTGCTGCGCCGCCTCGTCGCCGAGGGCCGCAGCATCCTCTACATCAGCCACAAGCTGGCGGAAATCCGCATCCTCTGCGAGGCGGCGACGGTGCTGCGCGGCGGCCGCGTCGCCGGAACCTGCGACCCGCGGGAGGAGACCGCCGCCTCGCTCGGGCGGATGATGATCGGCGCCGACTTCGCGCCGCCCGCGCGCGAGGCGGTTGCGCCCGCGCCGGGGGAACCGCGCCTCGTCGTCGACCGCCTCTCGATGGCGCCGGAAATGCCGTTCGCGCCCGCGCTCGACGCGGTGAGCCTTTCCGTGCATCCGGGCGAGATATTCGGTATCGCCGGGGTGGCGGGCAACGGCCAGGCGGAGCTGCTGCGCGCGCTTTCCGGCGAAAGCCTCTCTGCGGTGGCGGGGGCGATCCGCATCGACGGAGTCGCCGTCGGCCACCTCGGCCCGCGGCGGCGGCGCGCCTGCGGCATGGGCTTCGTGCCGGAGGAACGGTTGGGCCGCGGCGCGGTGCCCGACATGTCGCTGGCCGACAACACCCTGCTCTCCGCCAGCCGCAGCGAGGGCATGCTGTCGCGCGGGCTGATCCGCTTTTCCCGCGCGCGGCAGTTCGCCGAGACGGTGATCGGCACCTTCCACGTTGCCGCCGCCGGGCCGAATGCGGCGGCGCGCAGCCTCTCCGGCGGCAACCTGCAGAAGTTCATCGTCGGCCGGGAGATTTTGCAGAAGCCGCGCCTCCTCATCGTCGGACAGCCGACCTGGGGGGTGGATGCGGGGGCCGCCGCGGCGATCCACCGCGATCTTATCGCACTGGCGCAGGAGGGCGCGGCGGTGCTGGTGGTCTCCCAGGATCTGGACGAGTTGTTTTCGATCTGCGACCGCATCGCGGTGATGTGCCAGGGGCGGCTTTCCGCCGCGCGGCCGGTGCGCGCCACCACGGTGGAGGAGGTCGGCATGCTGATGGGCGGGGTGTTCCACCTCGACGAGACGGCGGAGGGCCCCGGCCATGTCCCTGCGCCTTGAGGCCCGCGCCGAACCTTCGCGCGCCATGGTGTTCGCCGCGCCGGTGATCGCCATCGCCGCCACCCTCTGCCTCGGCGGCATTCTCTTCGCGGCGCTCGGCTTCGATCCGTTCGCGGCGCTCGAAGCCTTCTTCATCGAACCGGTGAGCACCGTCTACGGCCTGAGCGAGCTGTTCCTCAAGGCCGCGCCGCTGGCGCTGATCGGCGTGGGGCTCGCCCTCGGCTTCCGCGGCAACGTGTGGAACATCGGCGCGGAAGGGCAGCTGATCATCGGCGCGGTGGCGGGCGGCGGCATGGCGCTGGCGCTCTACGACGTTTCCGGCCTGTGGGTGATGCCCTGCGTGCTCGCCGCCGGGGTGGCGGGCGGCGCGGCCTATGCGGCGGTGCCCGCGCTGCTGCGCACCCGCTTCCACGCCAACGAGATTCTCACCAGCCTGATGCTCAACTACGTCGCCACCCTGTTCCTCGGCTGGCTGGTGCACGGACCGTGGCGCTCGCCCGAAGGCTACAACTTTCCCGAATCGCGGATGTTCACCGACTCCGCGCTGCTGCCGCTGCTGGCGGAGGGCACCCGCCTGCACGTCGGCGTGCTGTTCGCGCCGCTTGCCGCGGCCGTCACCTGGGTGATCGTGTCGCGCTCCTTCCTCGGCTTCCAGATCAAAGTGATCGGCATGACCCCGGCGGCGGGCAGCTTTGCCGGGTTCGGACCGCGCCGGGTGATCTGGTTCACTCTGATGTTCGGCGGCGGCCTCGCCGGGCTGGCGGGGGCGATGGAGGTGGCCGGGCCGATCGGCCAGCTGGTGCCCATCGTCTCGCCGGGCTACGGCTACACCGCGATCATCGCCGCCTTCCTCGGGCGGCTGCATCCCTTCGGCATCCTCTTGTCCTCGCTGCTGCTGGCGCTGATCTACCTCGGCGGCGACGCGGCGCAGATCGCGCTCGCCGTGCCGTTCGCGGTGACCCAGGTGTTTCAGGGGATGGTGCTGTTCTTCCTGCTCGCCGCCGACGTGCTGATCCGTTACCGCGTGCGGTTCGACGCGCCGCGGAGTGTTGCGCCATGAGCGACGCCGAACTCATCACCCTCTCCGCCATTCTCGCCGCGATGGTGCGCGCCGCCACGCCCTTGGCCTTCGCCGCGCTGGGCGAGTTGATCACCGAGCGCGCGGGCGTGCTCAACCTCGGCCTCGAGGGGATGATGCTGATGGGCGCGGTGGCCGCCTTCGGCGCGGCGCACGCCGGGTGGGGCTATGCCCCGGCGATCGCCGCCGGGGCCGCCGCCGGGGCGGCGATGGCCGCGCTGTTCGGCCTGCTCGCGCTCACCCTGCGCGCCAATCAGGTGGCCTGCGGCCTGGCGCTCAGCATCTTCGGCGTCGGGCTGTCCGCCTTTCTCGGCAAAAGCCTGATCGGCAGCCCGGTGACCGCGCTGCCCGCCCTGCGGATTCCCGGCCTGGCGGAAATTCCGGTGATCGGCGCGGCGCTGTTCGACCAGGATATCCTGGTCTACGCTTCCTTCCTTGCCGCGCCCGCGCTGCACTGGTTCCTGTTCAAAAGCCGCAAGGGGCTGATCCTCCGCGCCGTCGGCGAGAACCACGACGCGGCGCACGCCATCGGCTATGCGGTGGTCCGGGTGCGCTATGCCGCGGTGCTGTTCGGCGGCGCGATGAGCGGTCTTGCCGGGGCGTATCTGTCGCTCGCCTATACCCCGATGTGGGTGGAGAACATGAGCTCCGGCCGCGGCTGGATCGCGCTGGCGCTGGTCGTCTTCGCCACCTGGCGGCCGTCGCGGGCCATCCTCGGGGCGTATCTCTTCGGCGGCGTCACCATCCTCCAGCTGCATGCGCAGAGCTGGGGAATCGGCGTGCCCTCGCAGGTGCTGGCGATGCTGCCCTACGTCGCCACCGTGGCGGTGCTGGTGCTGATTTCCCGCGACGAAACCAAGATCAAGTTGAATGCTCCGGCCTGTTTGGGGAAAGTGTTCCATTCCGGACGATGACACGAGGGAGAACCATGATGATGATGACGCGGCGGGCGGGACTGGCGGCAGTCCTGGCGTTGGGTTTGGGTGCGGCGGGCTCGGCCTTCGCGGCGGAGCCTTTGAAGGTCGGCTTCGTCTATGTCGGGCCGATCGGCGACTACGGCTATTCGCACCAGCACAACGAAGGCCGCCTCGCGGTGGAGAAGCACTTCGGCGACAAGGTGAAGACCACCTATGTGGAGAACGTGCCGGAAGGCGCGGACGCCGAACGGGTGATCCGCCAGCTCGCCCAGACCGGGCACCAGCTGATCTTCACCACCTCCTTCGGCTTCATGAACCCCACCGCCAAGGTGGCCAAGCAGTTCCCCAAGGTGAAGTTCGAGCACGCCACCGGCTATCTGCGCGGACCCAATCTCGCCACCTACATGGCGCGCTTCTATGAAGGCCGCTATGCCGCGGGCGTCGCCGCCGGGCGGCTGACCAAGAGCAACAAGCTCGGCTATATCGCCTCCTTCCCGATTCCCGAGGTGGTGCGCGGCGCCAACGCCTTCACCCTCGGCGCGAAGAGCGTCAACCCCAAGGCCGAGGTGCGCGTCGTCTGGGTGAACTCGTGGTACGATCCGGGCAAGGAGCGCGAGGCCGCCGAGGCGCTGATCGCCCAGGGCGTGGACGTGATCTCGCAGCACACCGATTCCGCCGCGCCGGTGCAGGCGGCGGACGAAAAGGGCGTGTGGGCGATCGGCCAGGCCTCCGACATGTCGCGCTTCGGCCCGCGCTCCCACCTCACCGCCATCGTCGACGACTGGTCCGGCTATTACATCGCGCGCGTCCAGGCGGTGATGGACGGGACCTGGAAGTCCACCGACACCTGGCGCGGCTTCGACGCCGGGATGGTCCGGCTCGCGCCGTTCAACCCGGCGGTGCCCGCCGCGGTGAAGGCCGAGGCGCTGAAGGTCGAGGACGAGATCAAGACCCACAAGCTCCACCCCTTCACCGGGCCGATCAAGGACCAGTCGGGCAAGGAACGCGTCGCCCCCGGCAAGGTGATGGCGGACGCCGATTTGCTGAAAATGAACTGGTTCGTCCAGGGCGTGATCGGCGACATGCCGAAGTAACAAAAAAACTTCGCGGAGGGACTCGGTCCCTCCGCACCTCCCATAAATTTCGGTTTTTGCGCGTAGCACCATAAGACCGTGCGTCCGCAACGCGGGTGTTGCCTGCCGCTGCGCGGCGAAAAACAAAGGGGGTCCGGGGCCCGCGGCCCCGGCGGGTCCAGGGCGGAGCCCTGGCCTGGTTTTTATCCCTTCCCCTCCGGCGCGAAATCCAGCGCCAGGCCGTTGATGCAATAGCGCAGGCCGGTGGGTTGCGGGCCGTCGGGGAAGACGTGGCCGAGGTGGCCGCCGCAGGCCGCGCAGGTGACCTCGATGCGGGTCATGCCGTGGCTGGTGTCGGTGCGGGTGGCGACCGCGCCTTTTTCGATGACGTCGAAGAAGCTGGGCCAGCCGCTGCCGGACTCGAACTTGGTGCCGGAGGAGAAGAGCGGCGCGCCGCAGGCGCCGCAGACGAAGGTTCCGTTGCGGTGTTCTTCGAGCAGCGGGCTGGAGAACGGCGGTTCGGTGCCGCAGAGTTCGAGGATGCGGCGGCGCTCGGGCGTCAGGGCGGGCATGGGAAGGCCTCCGGAGTTGGGTCTTCTCCGGATATGGTGTCCGCGGTTCAGTCCGTCACGAATTTGCTGCGGCGGTAGCCCTGGGCGAAGAGGAGGCCGGTCAGGTCGGCGAAGTTGAGCGCGGCGCGCGCGCCGGCGACCACCGTGGGCTTGCCGTGGAAGGCGACGCCGAGGCCTGCGGCCTGGATCATCGGCAGGTCATTGGCGCCATCGCCGACGGCGAGCGCCGCCTCCAGGCCGACCCCCGCCTCGGCGGCGGTGGCGGAGAGGGTGGCGCGTTTGGCGTCGCGGTCGAGAATCGGCTCGGCGACGGTGCCGGTGAGCTTGCCGTTCTCGATGATGAGGTCGTTGGCGAAGACGCGCTCGAAGCCGCAGGTTTTCGCCACCCGCCCGGCGAAGGGCAGGAAGCCGCCGGAGATCAGCACGGTGACGGCGCCGTGTTTGCGCATCGTCATCACCGCGGCGCGGCCGCCGGGGGTGAAGCGGATCCCGGCGTAGGTTTCGTCGATGGTGGTCTCGGGCAGCCCCTTGAGCAGGCCGACGCGTTCCCTGAGCGCGGAGCGGAAATCGAGTTCGCCGTTCATCGCGCGGGCGGTGATGGCGGCGATGCGGTCCTTGATTCCGGCGTGGGCGGCGAGTTCGTCGAGGGTTTCGCCGGTGACGAAGGTGGAGTCCATGTCGGCGATGAGCACCGCCTTTTTGCGACCCTCCGCCTTTTGCGCGATGACGTCGAGCCCGCCCTGCGGGTAGAAGGGGGAGAGGGCTGCGCGGGCTGCGGCGTCCGCCTGGTCGGGGTTGAGTTCGGCGAAGGCGATGTCGCAGGCGCTGCCCGCGGCCTCGGGGTCGTCGAGCCAGTCCGCCGCGGCGGTTTCCGCGCCGAGGTGGGCGAGCGCGGCGCGCACCGCATCGACCGCCTCGGGCGCGATGACGACGCCCCGGGGAAAGCGCCCGAGCGAGCCGGGGCCGGGCGCATCGACTTTCGGGGCGGCGATCAGGGTGAGGACGTGGGACATGGGCGTTCGGTCTTTCGCGGCGGAGACGGCGGAAAGCGGCTTTGCCGCCGCCGGGCCCTGCCTGATCGTGGCGGGGCCGACGGCCTCGGGAAAATCCGCGCTGGCGATCGCCCTGGCGCAGCGCCTCGGCGGCGAGATCGTCAACGCCGACAGCATGCAGGTTTATCGCGATTTGTCCATCCTCACGGCGCGTCCGTCGGATGAAGATACGGCGCTGTTGCCGCATCACCTCTATGGCGTGCTGGAGGCGGGGGAAACCTGCGCCGCCGGGCTGTGGCTTTCCTGGATGCACCGCCTGCTGCCGGAGATCTGGGGGCGCGGGCGGCTGCCGGTAGTGGTGGGCGGCACCGGGCTTTACCTGCGTGCGTTGACCGCGGGCCTTGCCCCGGTGCCGGAGGTGCCGTCCGCGGCGCGCGCTGCGGCGGCGGCGGATTACGACCGCCTGGGGGCGGAAACTTTCGCTGCCGAGCTGGCGCGGCTGGACGCCGCCTCCGCCGCGGCCATTCCTCCCGGCAACCGCCAGCGGATGATCCGCGCGATGGAGGTGGCGCGCGCCACCGGCAGGCCGATCTCCGCCTGGCAGGCGGAGCCGCATTTGGGCGGTCTGATCCGTCCGGCGGTGGTGGTGAGCCTGCTGCCGGAGCGGACCTGGCTCTATGATCGCTGCGACCGGCGCTTCCGCGCCATGCTCGCCGCCGGGGCGTGGGAACAGGCGGAGGCGGCGCTCGCCGCCGGGCTTTCCCCCGAGGCGCCGGTGTGCCGCGCGCTCGGCACCGCCGCCCTGATCGACGCGATTCTCGGACGCATCGGCCGCGAGGCGGCGGTGGAAAAGGCGCAGCGAGAAACCCGCAACTATGCGAAGCGGCAGCTCACCTGGTTTTCCCGCCAGCTTGCCGCGGATATCGTGCTGCGCCCGCCGCAGGATTCCGCCGAGTCGCCGGAGTTTGCCGCAAAACTGGCGGAAACCGTAGGGGTATGGCTTGCGACTCCGGACAACGCTCTCCGCTGAAGTCCCGCCAACGAGAAAGAATGTTGCAACAGATGGAAAAAAACTTTCCGGATGTTTGTCGGTTTTGATTGACCCTGGTTCCGCGAAATCATAAGTAGGATGCTCTCTTCCAGGCGCCCTGGGTGAAAAGAGGCGCCGGGCGCACGGAGGACGGGGTTTTCCCGGCGAGGAGATGAAGACGTGATGCGGCGTGGCGTCCGGCGGAACCGGGCCGCGCCGTTGGTATTCGGCAACGGTTTTTGGAGCGGAAAGGTATGATGCAGGAACGCATGTCCGGAGCGGAGATAGTCCTCAAGGCCTTGGTGGATCAGGGCGTCGAGGTCGTATTCGGCTATCCGGGAGGCGCCGTACTTCCGCTTTACGATGCGATTTTCAAGCAGAATCACATCCGTCACGTGCTGACCCGCCATGAGCAGGCGGCGGTGCACGCGGCGGAGGGCTATGCCCGTTCCACCGGCAAGGTCGGCGTGGTGCTGGTGACCTCCGGCCCCGGCTCGACCAACGCGGTGACCGGCCTGCTGGACGCGCTGTTGGATTCCGTGCCCTTGGTCTGCCTGTCGGGGCAGGTGCCCACCCAGCTGATCGGCACCGACGCCTTCCAGGAGGCGGACACCACCGGCATCACCCGTCCGTGCACCAAGCACAACTATCTGGTCAAGGATGTGGAGCAGCTTGCGGGCGTCGTCCACGAGGCGTTCTACGTGGCGCGCACCGGGCGGCCCGGCCCGGTGGTGGTCGACCTGCCGAAGAACGTGCAGGTGGCCGAGGGCCCCTACGTGCAGGCGCACGAGGTGAAGCACAAGTCCTACCGCCCGCCGGTGAAGGGCGACGCGGCGGCGATCGAAAAGGCGGTGAACCTCATCGCCTCGGCGAAGCGCCCGGTGTTCTATTGCGGCGGCGGCGTGGTCAATTCCGGCCCTGCGGCGTGCGAGCGGCTCACCGAGCTGGTGCGCGCCACCGGCTATCCGGTCACCCTGACCCTGCAGGGTATCGGCGCCTTCCCCGGCTCCGATCCGCAGTTCCTCGGCATGCTCGGCATGCACGGCACCTACGAGGCCAACCTCGCGATGCACGGCTGCGACGTGATGGTGGCGATCGGCGCGCGCTTCGACGACCGCGTCACCGGCAACGTCGCGGGCTTCGCGCCGAACGCGGAAATCATCCACGTCGACGTCGACGCCGCCTCGATCAACAAGAACGTGCGGGCCGACATCGCCATCGTCGGCGATGCGGGCTCGGTGATCGCCGACATGCTGGCGGTGTGGACCGCCAAGACCTGCAAGCCCGACGGCGAGGCGCTGGCCCGCTGGTGGCGGCAGATCGACACCTGGCGGGCGCGCAAGTGCCTGGCCTATGCGCCCTCGGAGGCGGTGATCAAGCCGCAGTTCGCGATCGAGCGGCTCTACGCCGCGACCAAGGACCGCGACACCTACATCACCACCGAGGTCGGCCAGCACCAGATGTGGGCGGCGCAGTTCTACCGCCAGGAAAAGCCGCTGCGCTGGATGACCTCCGGCGGCCTCGGCACCATGGGCTACGGTTTCCCCTCCGCCATCGGCGTGCAACTGGCGCACCCGGACAGCCTGGTGGTCTGCATCGCGGGCGAGGCCTCGTTCATGATGAACATGCAGGAGATCGCCACCGCCGCGCAGTACGGCCTGCCGGTGAAGGTGTTCATTCTCAACAACGGCTACATGGGCATGGTGCGCCAGTGGCAGGAGCTGCTGCACGGGTCGCGCTATTCCGAGAGCCATTCCGAGGCGATGCCCGACATCGTCAAGCTGGCGGACGCCTTCGGCGTCACCGGCATGGTGGTGGACCGCCCGGCCGACCTCGACGCCGCGATCGCGCGGATGATCGAGACCCCCGGCGCGGTGCTGGTGGACGTGCGCGTCGACCCGGCGGAAAACTGCTTCCCGATGATTCCTTCGGGCGCCACCCACGACAACATGCTGCTCGGCGAGCTGGTCGGCTCCCGCGGCCCGACGGTCACCGAGGCGGGCAAGGGCCTCGTCTGATTTTCTTGGCAAGCGCCGCGGTTTCCGCCATACATCGGCGGGGGCCGCGCGTGGACGGTAAGGATACGCAAACAGTGACGACGCAAACCGAAGCCATCGAAACCCACACCATCGCCGTGCTCGTCGACAACGAGGCCGGGGTGCTGGGCCGCGTCATCGGCCTGTTCTCGGGGCGGGGCTACAATATCGAAAGCCTCACCGTCGCCGAGGTGGACCACCACGAGCGCCTGTCGCGCATCAACATCGTGACCACCGGCACGCCCATGGTGATCGAGCAGATCAAGGCGCAGCTCGGCCGTCTGGTGCCGATCCACCGGGTGCGCGACCTCACCTCCGAGGGGCCCTCGGTGCAGCGCGAGCTCGCCCTGGTCAAGGTCGTCTCCACCGGCGAGCGCCGCGTCGAATCGCTGCGCGTGGCGGACATCTTCCGCGCCCGTGTGGTGGATTCCACCAACGAATCGTTTGTCTTCGAGATCGTCGGCAAGACCGGCAAGCTCGATGCGTTCATCCGGCTCATGGAGCCCTTGGGGCTGATCGACGTGTCTCGGACCGGCGTCGCCGCCATCGCTCGTGGGACGGACTCTCTCTAAGGCGGATTCTTCCGAACATCACTCCGAACTCTCATACGAACCGAAAGGGGCATTCCGATGCGCGTCTATTATGACAGCGATGCCAACGTCGAACTGATCAAGTCCAAGAAGATCGCCGTGGTCGGCTACGGCAGCCAGGGCCACGCCCATGCGCTCAACCTGCGCGATTCCGGCGTCAAGGAAGTGTGCGTCGCGCTGCGTCCGGGCTCCGCTTCCGCCGCCAAGGCCGAGGCCCAGGGCCTCAAGGTGCTCACCCCCGCCGAGGCCGCGAAGTGGGCCGACGTGGTGATGATGCTCACCCCCGACGAGCTGCAGGGCGAGATCTACCGCAAGGACCTGCGCGACAACCTGAAGCAGGGCGCGGCGCTGTTCTTCGCCCACGGCCTCAACATCCACTTCAACCTGATCGAGGCGCGCCCCGACCTCGACGTGATCATGGTCGCCCCCAAGGGCCCGGGCCACACCGTGCGCGGCGAATACCTGCGCGGCGCGGGCGTGCCCTGCCTCGTCGCGGTGGCGCAGGACGCCTCGGGCAACGCCATGGACCTGGGCGTCGCCTACGCTTCCGCCATCGGCGGCGGCCGTTCCGGCATCATCGAGACCACCTTCCGCGAGGAATGCGAGACCGATCTCTTCGGCGAGCAGGCGGTGCTCTGCGGCGGCCTCACCAGCCTCATCCGCGCCGGCTTCGAAACCCTGGTCGAGGCGGGCTATGCGCCGGAGATGGCCTATTTCGAGTGCATGCACGAGGTCAAGCTGATCGTCGACCTGATGTACGAGGGCGGCATGGCCAACATGCGCTACTCCGTCTCCAACACCGCGGAATACGGCGACTACGTCTCCGGCCCGCGGGTGATCGACGCGGGGGTCAAGGCGCGGATGAAGGAGGTTCTCACCGACATCCAGAGCGGCCGCTTCGTCCGCGACTGGATGACCGAGTGCCAGGTCGGCCAGCCCAGCTTCAAGGCCACCCGCCGTCTCTGGACCGAGCACCCGATCGAGGCGGTCGGCGCCAAGCTGCGCGCGATGATGCCCTGGATCGCCAAGAACAAGCTGGTCGACAAGACCAAGAACTGAGGCGACGGCACCAGCCGGAAAGACCGACGCGGAGGGCCTTGCGCCCTCCGCATTTTTTTGGGTGTCTCAAACGAAGATCTGCTTCGCCGGTTTGGGGCCGGGGCCGATCGGCGCATCCGCGTTCGCGCCGATCACCCGTGAGGTGAAAAAGCGGAAGCCCAGCGAGACCGCGCGCTTGATTTCGAGCGGCGTCTCCGCTCCCCACAGGCAGAGATGCA